>JAPUDV010000094.1 GCA_027492875.1 Candidatus Competibacteraceae bacterium
CGATCAAGACTTCAAGCATCGGGTGGAGGACGCTTTTCACGAAGCCTACATGACGCATACTTCCACCTCGCCGAATTACCAGATTCTGGCTTCCCTGGATATCGGACGGCGCCAAGTTGAACTGGAGGGCTTCGAATTGGTGCAGAAGCAAACCGATCTGGCCATGGCCTTGCGGGAAACGGTGGGCAGCCATCCCCTGTTGCAGAAGTATTTTGCTTTCCTGGCCATTCAAGACCTGATACCGGTCCAGTATCGTCCTTCCGGCATCGATCTCTACTACAGCGTGGAAAAAGGCTGGTCCCGCATGGAAACGGCTTGGCGGCACGACGAATTTGTGCTCGATCCCAGTCACCTGAACTTGAATATTGGTTTGACGGGCATCGACGGCGACCACTTCAAACACGACTACTTGATGGACAAATACGGTATCCAGATCAACAAGACTACCCGTAACACGGTCTTGTTTATGACCAATATCGGCACTACTCGCAGCTCCGTTGCCTACCTTATCGAGGTTCTGGTCAAGATTGCCCAAGAATTGGATGAAACCCTGGAAGAAATGAGTCCACTGGAGCGGCGCCTGCACCAGCAAAAAGTAAAATCCCTGACCGAAGATAACCCTCCCTTGCCTGATTTCAGCTATTTTCATCCCTTCTTCCGTGCCAATCCGGAAATACCAACGCGCGAGGGAGATCTGCGCAAGGCGTTCTTCATGTCTTACCAGGACAGTCTATGTGAGTACCTCAAACCAGCGGCGGCGCGCAAGCAAAGCACTGCGGGCCGGGAAGTGGTCTCCGCGATGTTTGTGATCCCCTATCCTCCGGGCTTCCCGGTGTTAGTGCCGGGGCAGGTCATCAGCGAAGAGACACTGGCGTTCATGCAGGCTCTCGATACTCGTGAAATCCACGGTTATCGACCGGAATTGGGTTTCCGGGTTTTTACCGTGGCGGCATTAAAGATGGATCAGAAGGTTAAGGATCAAATCGAGGACGCCAAACTAACCGATGGAAAAACCGCCATTCATACCGCCATGGAAATCGCTGCTTCCGAGGAATAGGATGCCTTGAATAAATGGTTGAATCTCATAAATCGACTCTGGATATATTTACGGAAAATTTGGAATAAACCAGCATTGGAGATAACAGGTATGAAGAAAATATTGCAAGGAATTTCCGATATTCGGCGCTATTTTCATCGCAACGAGCGACCGATATTTTTTATCAGCGCCACCAACTTTAATTTGCTCGGTATCGACGAGTGGGTAAAAGGTTTTAAGTATATCTGCTACATCGATTGTTACGATGGGCAACATCCGAATGTCTTCGTGCCGAGCGAGATTCCCCATCCCGAATTCGAAAGTATTGAAGACATCAATAACTATCTACTGGAACACAAGGAGGTAATCGATTATATCAAGAGCCACGGCAACAATCCGGTGGCGGTATTTTTGATGTTTGATGAAAAAACCGAAGCCCTATGCCGGGAGCTTGGTATTGAGATTTGGTTCCCACCGGCCAATTTGCGCAGTCGTTGCGACAACAAGATGGAAACGGTGCGCATCGGCAACATGGCGGGCGTACCCAGCGCCCCCAATGCGCTATCCAAGGTGGAAAGTTACCAACACTTGCGTGCGCTGGCCAAGGAACACCATTTGAGTGACGATCTGGTGATTCAGACCGCGTTCGGCGACTCCGGTCACACCACTTTTTTTATTTCTAATGAAGAGGACTGGAATAAGCACGCCGACGAAATCGTTTGCGATCCCGAAGTCAAGATCATGAAGCGTCTCAATTGCCGGGGTTCGACCTTGGAAGCCTGTACCACCCGAAAGGGCACCATCGTGGGGCCTTTGCTGACCGAAGTCGTGGGGGCTCGGGAGTTAACACCCTATAAAGGCGGTTGGTGCGGTAACGAAATTTTTCCGGGCGCTTTCACCCGGCAAATTCGTGACCAGGCGCGTGATTACACCTTCAAATTTGGCGAGCAGTTGCGTAAGGAAGGCTATCGAGGTTACTTCGATCTGGATTATCTGATCGATCTGGACAGCGGTGAACTCTATCTGGGCGAACTCAACCCGCGAGTCACGGGCGCCAGTTCGATGACCAACCACGCGGCTTTCGCCCATGCCGATGCTCCGTTGTTCCTGTTTCACTTGTTGGAATTCGCGGGCGTGGATTTCGTGTTCGATGTGGATGACCTCAACTCGCGCTGGTCGGATCCCGATTACATCGACAGTTGGTGCCAGTTGGTGATCAAGCATACCAAAGACAGTGTGGATGTGGTCACCCAGGCTCCCGCCAGCGGGATCTGGAAAATGAACGACGATGGCTCGATTACCTACAACCGCTTCGATTATCACCGGCGGGCGGTGGCCAGCGAGCGCGAGGCGTTTTTCCTGCGGATTACCGGCCCCGATGATTTTCGTTACGAAGGCGCCGATCTGGGTATCCTGATCCTGCGTGGCCGGTCGATGACCGACGATTTTGTCCTGAACGATCGGGCTCATGCCTGGATCAAGGGGATTCTCGATCAATATCAAGCCAGCCCTCTGGAAACGGCGCAGGTTGAAGCGGCGCCCACGGCCGGCGCTTTCAAAATCCTCTGATACCGTGGCGGGTGGTGGTCGTCATCCGCTTTCGAGTGATGGCGACCCCGACAACAGGGATAGCGTTTCGCAGATTGAGGAATCCGCCCATGGAGCGCGTTTTTGAAGCCATTGAGGAGAATCGGCCGGGACCCAGATGGCAGGATCTTTTCCTGAAGCACTGGCCCGCCTACCGGCGCTGGTTTTTGAGCGAGGGCAATAAGGCGCGACCGTTATATCTAAGCTCAATCCGCAGCTTGAAAACGTATATGCCGGAATTGATAGCGACTTACGAGCGTCTGGTCGAACTGGCCGGTGGCGGCGATGTGGCCGCCCGTTTTCTGTCGCTGTATTGTCCGCCCCCCTATCTGAGCGGCTGTTCCCAGGCAGTTTGGCCGGGAGCGGTTCCCCTGCTCGTTCGCAACTATGATTACAGCCCGCAACTGTTCGAGGCGGTGATCCTGAAAACGGCCTGGAACCACCGCCAGATCATCGCCGTGAGCGATTGCCTGTGGGGGGTTTTGGATGGCTTGAACGAGGACGGCTTAGCCGTTTCATTGACCTTCGGAGGACGGCGGATCGTGGGCGAGGGGTTTGGCGTGCCGCTACTGTTGCGCTACATCCTGGAATTTTGTACCACCACGCAGGAGGCGGTGGAGGTGCTGAAACGGGTGCCGACCCACATGGCGTATAACATTACGGTATTGGATCGCGGCGGGGCCTTCGTGACGGTTTTCATCGCCCCCGACCGACCGGCGATCGTCAAGCCGGTCCCCATCACCACCAACCACCAGCAGGAGGTGGAGTGGCATCAGCATGCTCAAGCCACGGCCACCCTGGAACGGGAACGCTTTTTGAACTTTCGTCTACGACAAAGCAGCGAGAGTCCTGACAAGCTACTCCAGGCTTTCCTACGCTCGCCGGTTTATTCGACCGCTTATGCTCGCGGTTTCGGCACGCTGTACACGGCGGTGTACCGGCCGCTCAGTGGAGAAGCCGAGTACCTTTGGCCCAACGGCGCCTGGAAGCAGTCTTTTCACGCCTTCGAAGAAGGTACGCGCGTCGTGCGCTTTCCCCATGCCCTCGAACCGACCGAAATGCTGCACTGAGCGGCGGCGTAAGACCTTCTTCCCGCGCCAGCGGAGCGCGGTGGGGATGGAGATGGTTTATCCGGACAGGCCCGATGCGTCCACCACATGCTCGATGGATTCTTCCGCCCTGAGCAGTTCGAAACGCACGGTATTGTCTTCTCCGATGTGAAAGCCGTAAACGGCGGCATCGGGAAGGCTGTTGTACTGGAAGGGCGTTGAAAAATAATAGGCGCCGGTATCGTGGGCCAGGATGAAATCCCCCGGTTCGAGCAGCGGCAGCGGGCGTTCGTAGGCGATGATGTCGCCGGCGAAGCAGCATGGACCCGCGACGTCCTGCGGGATTTTCTCGCCCCCCTTGAACCGACCTTGCGCGTCGAAGGCGCTCAGGCGAATGGCCCACATCTCCGGCAGGAAAACGGTTCGCGCCGCGACCTGTGCCCCGGCGTGGGTGATGGCGATATGCCGGCCACCGCTGATCTTGGTGTACTCCACCCGAGCGGCGACGAAGCCGTTTTTGGCCACGACCGACCGTCCGAACTCGGTAATGACCCGATAAGCTCCCGAAAACAGGGCCGGCGCGCGAGCGCGCAGGAGCACGGCGTATTCGGCGTACCCCGGCGTGAACTCGTCGCTGGCGAAGTTGACGGGTAGACCCCCGCCGATATCGAGAACCTGTACCTGCCGGTGTCCTACGGCGGCGTTGATCTCCTCCGCGAAGGCCACCACTTTGGCGACGCCGCTGGCGATGAGTTCGAGCGAGCAGCCTTGCGAGCCGACGTGGGTATGCACGCCGGTCAGCCACGGCCGCTCGATATAGGCTTGAAGCAGCCGGGCGCGTTGCCCTTCGTCTTCCAGCGGGATACCGAATTTCGAGGTTCGGGTGGCGGTGCTGGTGGTGGCGATGGCGCCGACCCCGACCTGCGGGTTGATGCGAATGCCGATCTCGGAATTCGACATCAACGTTGCCATCAACGCGGTCACCCGCTCCAGTTCCTGGAAGTTATCGATGTTCAGCGCGATGCCATGTCGTAGCGCCTGTTCGATTTCTCCGTGGGTCTTGGCCGGAGAGTCGAGCACGATCTCGCGGGGTAGAAATCCAGCCCGGCAGGCTTGCGCGAATTCGCCGGGGCTGGCGACCTCGCATCCCATCCCGCACACCCGCAGCAATGCGAGTACCCGGTGCAGGCAATTGGCCTTGGCGGCGAAGGCATGGGCGAAGTGATCGTCAAATGCGGCTCGCAGACTGGCCACGGTCCTTTCGATGCCGTCCATGTCGATAAAGGCCGCCAGCAGGTGGGTTTCGCCCAGTAGTCCACGCACGATGGCTGCCTGCATGACGGCTTCCTTACGGGGGGATAGGTCGTCGTTCATGGTTTGTTCCTTCACAGTTCCACTGAGACTCTCCGGACAGGCCCAGGGGTCTCTGGCTGATTGAACGATTTCACGCCAACAAGCCGCACAGTGCAAGCGCTTGATCCAGCATTAAAAAACATTTGTACTTCATATACAAATTTAAGAACAATTGTATTTGCACGCGGGTCGATTGGCGTATACTTCGTAAAGTACAAATGTATTTTATTAACTCACTAAGATAGTTACGTGATTTTTAACGGTACCCTGGCAATGCATACACCGAACTTCGAAACCCTGATTTACCACTCGGACCAGCAATACGCTGAAATCCACTTCAACCGTCCACACCGCCTCAACGCGGTTGTCGAGCAGTTCTACACCGAGTTGCTGGCGGCGCTGGCGCTGGCCGAGCGCGACCCGGCGGTCCGGGTGGTCGTCCTCACGGGCGCGGGCCGTGCGTTCTGCGTCGGTGCCGATTTGAAGGAGCATGGGGCAGGGCAGCGCACCGCCTACCAGCGGCGTCAGTATCTGCAACTCGGCAATGACGTATGCGAGAAAATCTTCCGGTTGAGCAAGCCGGTGGTGGCGGCCGTCAATGGTTACGCGCTGGGCGCCGGGGCGGAAATAGCGGTGTCCTGCGATTTCGTGCTGATGGCCGAGAGCGCGCAAATCGGCTTTCCCGAAGTCAGCATCGGCACCAGCGTGGGCGGAGGCGTCACTCAGATCTTGCCGCGCCTGGTCGGCCTCGGCAAAGCGCGCGAGTTGCTGTTCCTGGGCACGCGCATCAATGGGGTTGAAGCACAGCGCATCGGTTTGGCCACTCAAGTCTATCCCGACGCGGAACTGCTGGACCGCGCCCGGCAGTTCGCCTTGGAACTGGCGGGCAAGGCGCCAGTGTCCATGGCCATGGGGAAAAATCTGCTCAATCAAGCTGCCAGCCATGATTTTGCCACCCAGTTACAACTGGAGCTTGACGGCGTGTTTAGCTGCACGGTGACCGAAGATTGGCGGGAAGGGGTCAACGCTTTTGCCGAAAAGCGCGTGCCCCGGTTCAAGGGGTATTGAGTATGAACAGTCCACTCCATCAATTCCTCGCGCCCGACTCGATTGCGATCATCGGTGCTTCCCTGGACCCGACCAAGCGTGGCTACCAGGCGCTGGTGGGTCTCCTCAACGATGGCTATGCCGGCAAGATCTACCCGATCCATCCCAGGCTGGAGGAGATCATGGGTCTGAAAGCCTATCCCTCCATTGAACAGGCGCCGGAGTCGGCAGACCTGGCGCTGATCTGTACGCCCGCCAAGACGCTACCCGGCATTCTCGAACTGAGCGGCCGAAATGGCGTCAAGGGCGCGGTGATCCTGGCCAGCGGTTTCGGCGAAGCCGGCGAAGCCGGTGCCCGACTGGAGCGGGAAACCCTGGAAGCCGCGCGGCGCAGCGGGGTACGCATCATCGGTCCAAACACCTCCGGCCTATTCAACCTGCACAAGAAAGTCAATCTGCTGGCTTTGGATGCGGTCAAGCCGGGCAATGTGGGCATCATTTCGCAGTCGGGCAACATGCTGCTGGCGCTGGCGCTGGAAGCTCAGCACAACGGCCACATCGGCTTCAGCACCTATGTCGGACCGGGCAACCAGACCGACATTGGATTTGCCGATTACCTGCGCTATCTCGGCGAAGAGACGAACACGCAGGTCGCCACCTTGTATGTGGAAGGCTTCAAGAACGGCTGCGAGTTTTTGCGGGTTGCCCGCGAAGTTGCCCGAAAAAAGCCGGTGGTGGTCTACAAGTCGGGCAGCACGGCGGCTGGCCAGAAAGCAGCCAGTTCGCACACCGGAGCGCTGGCGGGCAGCTACGCCATGACCGTCGATGTGCTTCGGCAAGCCGGTGTCAACGTGGTTGGCAAATCCGATGAAATTCTGCCGGTCGCCGAAGGGCTGGGGCTGTTGCAGCAGGCGGCCGGCCGGTGCGTGGCCATCCTGGCTGACGGTGGCGGACAGGCCACCATCGCCTCCGATCGTCTTTCGGAAGCGGGTTTGCGATTGGCCGAACTGGAACCCGCAACTCGGGAGCAATTGCGCGCCGTATTGTTTCCCCAGGCATCCCTGGCTAATCCGATTGATGTGGCTGGCAGCACCGACGCCAATCCCGTTTTGCTGGCGACTTGCGCCGACATTCTCTGTCAGGACCGCAACGTCGATCAGGTCTTCCTGGTGGGCATGTTCGGTGGCTACGGCATTCGTTTCGCCCAGGAGTTGGCCGGCCAGGAACTTGACGCAGCCAGGAAAATTGCTGCGATCAAGCAAAAGAGTGACAAGCCCCTGATCGTTTACAGCCTGTACGCGCCGCTGAAACCCGAACCACTGGAGGTGTTGCGTGCGTCTGGTGTGCCGGTGTACGACTCCATCGAGCACGCGGTGGAAGTACTGGCCGCGTTGAGCGAGCGCGGCGAGTTTGCCCGGCGTGACACCGGCGCCGTTCATGCGGAACCCGTGCGGCCAGACGGGTCGATGCAACGGATGATCGCAGCCGTGCGTCAGGCGGGCCGGGACCTGCTCGAACCCGAAGCTAAGGATCTGCTTGCCGCCTATGGCATCGACGTGCCGGCGCAATGTTCGATTTCCAGCGCAGCCGATCTGGACGCGCTGGATTCCGCATGGCTCGACCGGCCAGTGGCCATGAAAGTGGTGTCCAAAGACATCCTGCACAAGTCGGATGCGGGCGGCGTCAAGCTGAACCTGCAAGGACGCGACGCGCTGCGCGCCGCCCATGCGGAAATCATGGCCTCATGCCGCGCCTACCAGACCGATGCGGACATCGCCGGCGTCCTGCTCACACCCATGGTCCGTAAAGGCGTGGAGGTCATCATCGGTGTCAGCCGCGACCCGATTTTCGGTCCGGTCATGATGTTCGGCCTCGGCGGTATTTTCGTGGAAATCCTGGAGGACATCGCCTTTCGTTCGATCCCGCTGAGCCGACAGGATGCCGAGTCCATGGTGAATCAGATCAAGGCCCGCAAGATTCTGGAAGGCGCACGCGGCGCGGCGGGTGTCAACAAGGAGGCGCTGGTGGAGCTGATCCTCAAGGTGGCCGGCATCGTCGAGGCGCATCCCGAAATCGCGGAAATCGACCTCAACCCCCTGATGGCCTATCCCGACGGCTATGCGGTGGTCGATGCTCGCATGATTCTCGACCGGGCCGACTGAAGGAGACAACGATCATGACTGCTCCACTGGAATTGCAAGACGCGGAACTGGTGCTCGACCACCGGGTTGCCACCCTGACCCTGCAACGCGACGACGTGCGTAACGCCCTGACGGGAACCCATTTGATCGATGACATCGTCCGCACGGTGGAATGGGCCAATGTCAATCCGGCGGTTTCGGTGCTGGTGCTGACCGGTGCTGGCGCCGCTTTCTCGGCGGGCGGCAACGTCAAGGACATGGCGAACCGGGGTGGTGATTTTGCGGGCGATGTGGCCGAAGTCGAGGAGCGCTATCGGCGCGGGATTCAACGCATTCCGCTGGCGCTGCACCAGGCCGAGATTCCCCTTATCGCCGCGGTCAACGGTCCAGCGATTGGCGCGGGCTTCGATCTGGCCTGCATGTGCGACCTGCGCATCGGTTCGCCGCGCACGGTGTTCGGCGAGACCTTCCTTAATCTGGGGATCATTCCCGGCGATGGCGGAGCCTGGTTCCTGCAACGATTGGTGGGCTACCAGCGTGCCGCCGAGCTGACCTTGACCGGGCGTTTGGTGAAGGCCGAGGAAGCACTGGCCTTGGGACTGTTGCTGGAGGTGGCGCCCGAGGCGGAGCTGCTGGAGCGAACCCATGCCCTGGCCCGACGTATCGCCGGGCAGCCGCCGAAAGCGCTGCGGCTGACCAAGCGTCTGCTGAAAATCGCCCAACGCGAGAATCTGCCGGACTTTCTCGACCGCTGCGCCGGTTTTCAGGGGATGTGCCATAACAGCGAAGAGCATCGGGTTGCGGTCAACGATTTTCTGGCGCGCCAGCGCGGCGGCGGAAAGTCAGCATGAGCGATGCCGAGCGCCGGGACATTATTGTTCGGTTGCAACGGGAACTGCCCGAGATGCGACCGGCATTGCGGCGGGCGGCGAAGTTCATCCTGGATCATCCGAACGAGATTGGGCTGCTGCCGATCCGCGACGCGGCGGCGCAATCGCGGGTCAGCCCCAACACTTTGGTGCGCCTCGGGCAACTGCTCGGCTACCCGACCTACGATCATCTGCGCCAGCCTTTTCGGGAAGCATTGAAGCAGGGTCCACACGTCATCAGCAGTCAAGCGCGCTGGTTGCAGGAATTGGGACAAGGCGAAGGACTCGCACCGTTGTACGCACAGATGGCCTCTGCCTGCGTGTCCAACCTGCAAAAGACATTTTCAGAGAACGATCCTCTAAAACTGGAGCAGGCGGCTCTCGAACTGGTGCAAGCCCGGCAAGCCTATGTGCTGGGCTCGCGCAGTTCGTACTCCTTGGCGCATTACTTTTTCTATGTGGGGCGGATGGCCATGCCAAACCTGAATCTGGTGCCTCGGCATGTCAGTGCCCCGTTCGATGATCTCGCGCTGGTGGGGGATCGAGATGTCGTGCTGGCGTTGAGCTACGCGCCCTATGCCAAGGACACGCTACAAGCCTGTAAGTATGCCAAGTCGCATGGCGCCAAGCTGATTGCGATTACCGATAGCGTGGCGGCTCCCTTGGCGTATCTCGCCGACCCTGTATTCGTCGTGCCAACGCAAAGCCCGCAGTATTTTGCGTCGGCGGTGGCCATCATGGCGCTGTTGGAAATGCTTCTGGCGTTCGTGGTGGCCAAGGGCGGGCAGGAAACACTGGACACCATCGCCACTTTCGAGAAAGTCCGCGAGGAAATGGCGGTGTATTGGAACGAGGAAGAGCGTTCGCGGGGGCGCGATTGATAGGGTGATCGGATGGGGGGTAGTGTTCCAGACATGGGTTTTATA
>JAPUDV010000095.1 GCA_027492875.1 Candidatus Competibacteraceae bacterium
GCTCCCGCTCCCGAACCGGCGGCGGTCGCGGTCGCCGAACCGAAGCCGGCGGTTGCCGAACCTGATCCTGCATTAAGCGCAGCCGGATCGGAGCTAGTGAAGCCAATGGTCATGGGGCCAGTTTCGGCGACTCCGCTGCTGTTTCTGGTGGTTTCGGAAGTAATGGCATCGGCTACCGCTCAGATTCCTCACACACCGCTTTCACCGCGAATTCCTTCCGATGCACGGATTGTCGATACCGTGGCATCGGAACCGGTTCCTGAGCCTGACATCGATGCGGCGGCACCGTCAGGGCATGGTCTCCAGACTACGGTCGAACCGGGTGCGGTTTCTCAAGCAACCCACGGTACGCCAACCGTGGTGGCAGCCGATAGGTCCGAATCGCCGCCTGTCGTCGATTCCGCTGGATCGCCGGTCGTGGAGTTCACCGTGCCGCCGGCGGTGGAGCCCACCGAAATTGTTCGGGCCGCCGAGTCCGCCACCCCGCCGGTGGCGGAGTTTGCCGCCCCGCCGGCGGTCGAAATCGCTAAAGCCGTTCAGGCCGCCGAAGTGACTGAAGCAGTTGATTCAGCGCCGGTCAAGCCCGTTAAACCGGCCGCGACCGCATATAAGGGAGGCGAGCAGTACGGTCCCGTTGCGCCCAACGAACGGCTTTGGGACATTGCCGCCAAGGTTCGCCCCGCTCCAGATATCGGTATCGACACCATGATGAGGGCGTTATTTGCCATCAACCCAAGCGCATTTGCCAAAGCGGGCATGGATTACTTGAAAGTGGGCGTTATCCTGCGGGTTCCGACCCTGCGGGAAATCGTCGATCACACCCACTCCAAGGTCGTGAAACAGTTGTTGGAGCAGCAGGCCACCACAAGCAAGGAGGTCGGGCCGGCGGATTCAACCCAGACCCCGTTACCCCCGCCGCCGGCTGCCGCATCCACCACCGGTTCCGAGCCCGAACCGAAGCCCGAACCACGATCATCAGCCGTAAATTAAGAGGCATTTTTGTACAGCCTCTGATCGGATCGCCGATCAACGCCAATAGAAATTCAGATGGGACTGACGGGCGTCGATGGTCACGGGTTGCCGCTGGGTTTGATCGGGCGTGCTGGCTTCCACGGTGTAGGCGCCTGGAGGTAGTTGGGCGTAGAACCAGGGGCCGTTCGATGCGGCGCTCAGCACGGTCTCGCCACGCTGGTCCACGATGACAACCCGGATGTCCGCCAGATAATCGCCGCTGCCCTGCATGGCGAACAGCAACCGCAGATTGAATTGGCCGGACAGCGCGTTGAGTTCGGCGCGTTCGCCTTCACCCACGCCGCCGGAGGCGTAACGGATGCCTCGATAATCCTCGACCTGAATCAGCTCGCCCGGCGGCAGCCAGCCGGGTCCGGTGTCTTCCGCGTAGGGTGAGTCGGTTGGATATTCCGTGGGGGGCGCGGGCGTCGGAGCCGCATACGGACGCGGCGGGGGTGCGGGCGGCGGTGGGAGTTGCGCCGGTCCGGCCGGTCGGGTGTAAAACCGGATGGGGCTCCCGGGCGTCGGTTCGTAAGCCGGTTCGTAAGAGGGATCGAGCCTGCTCGGTGGCTCCTGGTCGCGTGGTGGCGGCGAACCGTAAGGCGTGGGTGTGTAGGGCTGTTGCGCGCCAACCGGCGGCAAGCCACCGCTCAACGCCAGCGCCGCCGCAATCAGGCTGATCGTGCGCATCGTTGTCATTTCGGACCTCCTGAATTTTTCCGTGAACCTCGTCGGAAAAGGGATTTCCGGTCGTGTTTTTCCCCATGATCTTTAGAGCTTGCGGGGATGTGGTCGATCCCCGCGCTGTCAACCGTTCTGGGTTGCCTGGGCGTACTGTTCGCGCATCGCCTTTTTGTTGAGCTTGCCCACGCTGGTTTTGGGGATCGACTCGACCAGCAGCACCCGCTCGGGAACGCCCCACTTGGAGAGGATCCCCCGATCGGCAAAATCCTTCAGCCAGTCGCGGATCGCCGTTTCGTCCACCGTCCGCGCCGGGCGCAGCACCACCAGCGCCAGCGGTCGTTCGCCCCATTTGGGATCGGGAATGCCGATCACCGCCGCTTCCGCCACCGCCGGATGCTTGAGGATCAAATCTTCCAGCTCCAGCGAGGAGATCCATTCGCCGCCAGTCTTGATCACGTCCTTCAGCCGGTCGGTGATCTTGAGATAGCCCTCTTCGTCGATCACGCCGATGTCGCCGGTGTGCAGGTAACCGCCGCGCCAGAGCTGTTCCGAGTTTCGCGGGTCCTTGAGGTAACCCTGAGTCAGCCACGGACTGCGCACTACGACCTCGCCGGGGGTCTTGCCGTCGTGGGGCAGATCGTTCAAGTCCTCGTCCACGACCCGCAGTTCGACCAGCGGCAGCGGCAGACCGGTCTTGCAGCGGATTTCCAGTTGCCGCTCTTCGTCCCAGTCCAGCATGTGCGGTTTCAGGTGGGCCAGGGTCAGCAACGGGCAGGTTTCGGACATGCCGTAGCCGGTGAAGATATCCACTCCCCGGTCGCGCGCCTGCTTCGCCAACGCCCGTGGCAGCGCCGCGCCGCCGATAATCGCTTTCCAGCGCGACAGGTCGGTTTCCTCCACCTTGGGGCTGGCCAGCAGCATTTGCAGGATGGTCGGCACGCAGTGGGAGAAGGTCACGTTCTCGCGCTGGATCAGACTGAGCAGATGCTCCGGCACGTAGCGGCCCGGATAAATCTGCTTGACGCCCAGCAGGGTGGCGACATAGGGAACCCCCCAGGCGTGAACGTGGAACATGGGGGTGATCGGCATGTACACATCGTCGCGATTGAAACGGCCTTGGCCGGTTCCGGCCAGCGCCGAAAGAGTGCCGAAGGTGTGCATCACCAGTTGCCGGTGGCTGAAGTACACGCCCTTGGGCAGACCGGTGGTGCCGGTGGTGTAGAACGTGGTGGCGCGGGCGTCCTCGGAGAAATCCGGGAACGGGTGGGCGGGATCGCCGGACGCCAGCAAGGTTTCATACTCGGCGCCGATGTCCAGGGTGGTGGCCGGCGTCTGGCCGGTGTCGTTCAGCAGCACCAGTTTCTTGACCGGCTCGATGCGGTCGCGGATGGTTTCCAGCACCGGTAGAAATTCGGTGTTGACCAGAATGACGTCGTCTTCGGCGTGGTTGATGGTGTAAAGAATCTGTTCCGGGGACAGTCGAATGTTGATGGTGTGCAGCACCGCGCCCATCATCGGCACCGCGAAGAAGCATTCCAGATAGCGGTGGCTGTCCCAGTCCATGACCGCCACGGTGTCGCCGCGCTTGACCCCAAGCCCGGCCAGGCCGCTGGCCAGGCGGTGGACCCGTTCGCCCAGGTCGCGGTAGGTCTGGCGCTTGAAATCGCCGTAAACGATCTCCTGTTCGGGAAACTGACGGATCGGGTTGCCGAGCAGATTTTTGATCAGCAGGGGGTTGTAGTAGGCGGCTGGGGTGCGCTCGATCGGTTTTTCGGACATTTTGTTCTACTCCACAGCATGTTGCCGCTCAGCCCGCGTGTCGGGCGATATACGCTTTGACCGCCGCCACATCGGCTTCCATCACCTCGAAGCGTTGCGGCAGCGCTTCGATGTTTTCGTAACCGGCCGGGCGCTCTGGCGGCTGGCCCAGCGCCTCGACGATGGAATCCTCGAATTTGGCGGGCAGGGCGGTTTCCAGGCACAGCAGCGGTATGCCTTGCTCGCGATGCTCCAGACCGACTTTTATCCCGTCGGCGGTGTGGGTGTCGATGGTCATGCCGCATTCCTGGTAAACCCAGCGGATCACGGCCATGCGGTTCGGGTGGTTGCTGGAGCCGGACACGAAGCCGGATTGCGCGATGGCGCGGAAGGCGTCGGTGCCGGACAAATCGAAGAAGCCGAAGGTTTCCACCTGTTGCCACAGTTCGCGGACCACCGTCGGATCGCGCCCGACCGCGTCGAAAATGAAGCGCTCGAAATTGGAGGCCTTGGAGATGTCCATCGAGGGGCTGCTGGTGTGCGCCACTTGCCCGGTCTGGCGCACCCGGTAGACGCCGGTGCGAAAGAATTCATCGAGCACGTTGTTTTCGTTGGTGGCCAGGATCAGCCGGCGAATGGGGAGACCCATGCGTTTGGCGATGTAGCCGGCGCAGATATTGCCAAAGTTGCCGGACGGCACGGCGAAGGAAACTTCCTGGTCGTCGTGGGTGGTGACTTCCAGCCAGCCTTTGAAGTAATAGACGATCTGCGCCGCCACCCGCGCCCAGTTGATCGAGTTGACGGTGCCGATGGCGTGGCGGGCCTTGAACTCGGCATCGTTGCTGACGGCCTTGACGATGTCCTGACAATCGTCGAACACGCCGCGCACGGCGATGTTGAAGATGTTGGGATCGGGCAGCGAAAACATTTGCGCGGTCTGAAACCGGCTCATCTTCTGGTGCGGCGAGAGCATGAACACCTGGATGCCACGCTTGCCGCGCAGAGCGTATTCGGCGCTGGAGCCGGTATCGCCCGAGGTGGCGCCGAGAATATTGAGATGGCCACCGGTTTTGAGCAGGGCGTACTCGAACAGGTTGCCGAGCAACTGCATGGCGATGTCCTTGAACGCCAGGGTCGGGCCGTTCGACAACCGCAGCAGCCAGACGTTATCCAGCAGGTTGGTGGCCGGCGTGATGGCTTCGGTGCGGAAAGTGTCGGCGGTGTAGGTTCGCTCGATCAGCGCGTGCAGGTCGTCGGCCGGCAGGTCGTCGGCGAATTTGCGCAGGATGGCGAACGCCAGTTCCGGGTAGGACAGGCCGCGCCAGCCGGCCAGTTCGCCGGGCTCCAGGATCGGATAATGCTCTGGAACGGTCAGGCCGCCGTCGGGAGCCAACCCGCCCAGCAGGATGTCGGAAAAGGTCGCGGGGGCCATACCGCCCCGGGTGCTGAGGTAGCGCATGTGTCGGTCCTCGGAAAGCACGAAGAGCAGGGGTCTACGAATAAGCTATTGTAGCTCTCCACTTCCATAAAGGCGCTGACCACGCCCGAGGAACGAGACACCTTACCCCTTCCGCCTCACTTTCCACATGACGCTCGCACGGGTGTTCGAAGGCGTTTCAGGGTATCTCTCGCCGGCCTGTCTGCGGGGTTGCGTCCGAAAGGAGCGGGCGCCGATCCGTGATTAGAATCCGAATCGCTTCCAAAATCGCCCGAAGATGCCTGTACCGCTGCCCTTGGCGTTCGGTGGGTCGACAATCTTTGTTTGGTCGACCGATCCACATGGATCCTGGGTTTCGCTGGGCTGTGCGGCGCTAGCTTCTTCGTTCGGGTGTTGCCGAGGTGGCGCCGTATCCGCCGCCGCTGGAACAGGAGTTTCGGATTCGGACGCGACTACGGGGGAGGGCTCGGACGCGACGGCGATTTGAACCGGTTTCGGGGTTCGCGGCGCTTCGCCGATAGAGGGGTCAAAGTTGGCGTAGTCCCGCGTCACGTAGCCCGCGAGGGTCCATTCCCGCAGCATCAATACCGGATACCAGCATCCCGGTGGCATCGGCGTGCGGTGCGCGGTCGTGCGCAGGTCGAGGTGTCGCCCCTGGCCAGGGAGCGAGCCGATGACCGCGCCGGCCAGCGGGATGCCATCGAAGGCGCCCCCGGCATAGGGTGCGGCCAAAGCCCACAGCTCCAGCGACAGGGTGCCGCTCATGTTGGCGGGGTCGCGCGGATTCTGGATCTCGTCGACCGTCAGTTCGATCTGGTCTTCGGCGAGGCGATATCCCGCCTTGCCCAGGATATGCGGCAGCGCGAAGCGTTCGGGGCGAGGATAATGGGCGAAGGCGTGAATGTGTCGGAAGTCTCCGGCCTCGCCGGAGGCAAGCACCATGAGCAGGCTCCAGTCGCGGACGCCGGCAGGAGGCGAAACGAACGTGGAACCCGCGATGGTGATCGGCGACGAAGCCGTTTCCGGCAGAGGGTCGAGAGGGATTTCGGCGATCTTGATGCCTGGAAGTTCACCCCCCGCGAAGGGCGTATCGATCGCCCAGAGTTGGAGCGCCCAGGCGGTGGATGCCGCGTGTTCGGCATCGAGGATGTTCAGATCGGCACTGAGGTGCGCCTGGTCGCCGGTGATCGTGTAACCGTGGGCGGCGCCGAGGCAAATCGCGGGTGAGTTGACCGTCGATAAAGCAGGTGGGTAAGCAGTCATGGAATGCAATGTTTCAGTTTGGCGCAGGCTATTGGATTTAGGGGCAAAGCGGTTGAGTGCTTCGCTTCCCTGCCCAGCGGTGATGCCGCTTGCCGATGGACGGTGCGCGATTCACGACCGGGGTTGGCGCGACTCTTGCGCGCAGCCGCTCGATGAGCGGAGCAGGAGTCTAAGGCAGAACCGGAAATCTGACCATGCTTTCCTTGCGGCTTTCTTCGCGCTAGGCGTGGTTGCGGAGTATCGGGTTGCCGACCGCCGCCACCCGTTGCCCGCTCATTTCGACCCGTGAAGCGAGGCCCACAGCGCCAGGAGGCCGACGAAGTACCAGAAGAGGGAGTGGCTTTCCTCCCAGGTTGCTTTCGCCGGGGTATGAACCGGCCTCAGGAGATTCATCAGCTCCGGGTCGTGAATCTCTTCCCAGACGTCCACCACACAGCCCGCCACGATCCGGACCCTCCACAATCGCTGCGCGCTGACGGGGATTCGCAGCGTTCCGGTGTACCCATCGACGAACAGAGGTTCCTCCCCCACCAGGGTGCAGGCTCCCACGAGGCTTGTCAGGTAGAGCCGCCGGTCTCGAATCTCCCAAGTGTCGACGTACTGTCGCCAGTAGTCCGACGAGCGCCCCCCGTTGATCGCCGAACCGTCGTTCTCGTCCAGCCAGACAACCCGTGGATGCGCGGGGATACCCGATCCGCTTTCCGCAACTCGACTCCCGGTGCCACACCACGACATCTTGCGGTCTCCACGGGAGATCTCATGGAGCCCCAGTTTTTACCGCGCCGAAAACTCAAAGGAATCGTAAAACAGTTGTTCGGCCGGTAATCCTCGGGCGGCGAAAATCGGTTTGGCGGCTTCGATCATCGGTGGCGGGCCACTCATGTAGACGTCATGGCCGCTCAGGTCGGGATAATCCGCCGCGACCGCCTCATGCACCCAGCCGGTACGTCCTCGCCAATCGTCCTCCGGACGCAGCTCCGACAGCACCGGGATATAGCGGAAGTTCGGGTGTTCCGCCGCCCATCGGCGCGGCAGCGCGTCCAGATACAGATCGACCTTCGCCCGCGCGCCCCAGTACAGATGCAGCGGCCGGTCCAGCCCGATGTGAAAGGCGTGCTCCACCATGCCCTTCAGTGGCGCGAAGCCGGTGCCGCCACCCATCAGCACGATCGGTCGCGGCGAATCCTCGCGCAGGAAGAACGTCCCCAGCGGCCCCTGAAACCGCAGCAGCGCCTTGTCCTTCATCCGTTCGAACACGTAATCGCTGAAAAAGCCACCGGGCACGCGGCGCACGTGCAGTTCCAGAACATCGTCGGCGTGGGGTGGGTTGGCCAGCGAAAAACCGCGCCGCCGACCGTCGGCCAGCAGGATATCCACATACTGACCGGCCAGAAATTGCAGCCGCTCGATGCTCGGCGGCCGCAGATACAGCCGCATGACATCCGGCGCCAATAACTCCCGCCGCTCCACCCGGCATGGCAGGGTCCTGACCGCGATGTCGGCTCCGCCCTTGACCTCGCGCGCCTCGATCACCAGATCCGAGAGCGGCCGGGCCTGACACAACAACGTCTTGCCGGCAGCTTGTTCGGCTTCGCTCAAGCCGGGTGGACGGCCGTCGGGGTAAACCACCTCGCCGGATAGAATCGTACTCAGGCAGGACCCGCAGGTGCCGTTGCGGCAACCGTAGGGCAATACATTGCCCTTCTCGCGCAAGGTGGCGTCCAGCACCGACTCGTTTTCCGTAACCTGAAATTCATGGCCACTCGGCTGGAGGGTGACGTGATAAGGCATGATCGACTCGTCTTTTTTTAGGAGGGAACAGGCTGTTTAGAAGCGGATTTTCCCGCTCGGTTCGCCAGCCCTACAACCCCAATTCCCCCCACAACGCATCCACCCGCCGTTTCACCGCCGGGCTCATCGCAATCGGCCGGCCCCATTCCCGCGTGGTCTCGCCGGACCATTTATTGGTGGCGTCGAAGCCGATTTTCGAGCCCAGACCCGATACCGGCGAGGCGAAATCCAGATAATCGATGGGCGTGTTTTCGATCATGACCGTATCCCGCACCGGGTCCATGCGGGTGGTCATCGCCCAGATCACATCCTTCCAGTCGCGGGCGTTCACATCCTCGTCCACCACGATCACGAACTTGGTGTACATGAACTGGCGCAGGAACGACCACACCCCCAGCATCACCCGTTTGGCGTGCCCCGGATACTGCTTGCGCATCGCCACCACCGCCAATCGATAGGAACAGCCCTCCGGTGGCAGGTAAAAATCGATGATCTCGGGAAACTGTTTTTGCAGGATCGGTACGAACACCTCGTTCAGCGCCACGCCGAGAATCGCCGGCTCGTCCGGCGGCCGGCCGGTGTAGGTGCTGTGATAAATCGGCTGCTCGCGGTGGGTGATGCGCTCGATGGTGAACACCGGAAACCGATCCACCTCGTTGTAGTAGCCGGTGTGGTCGCCGAACGGTCCCTCCAGCGCGGTTTCTTCGGGGGCGATATGCCCCTCCAGCACGAACTCGGCGCGGGCCGGCACCTGCAACTCGCTGCCCAAACACTGCGCCAGTTCGGTGCGCGAGCCGCGCAGCAGACCGGCGAAGGCATATTCCGACAGAGTGTCCGGCACCGGCGTCACCGCGGCCAGAATCGTCGCCGGATCGGCGCCCAGCGCCACCGCGACGGGAAACGGTTCGCCGGGCCGGGCCTGTCGCCAGTCGCGGAAATCCAGCGCCCCGCCGCGATGGGCCAGCCAGCGCATGATCACTTTATCCCGCCCGATCACCTGCTGGCGGTAGATACCCAGATTCTGGCGCGACTTGTTCGGTCCCCGGGTCACCACCAGACCCCAGGTAATCAGCGGCCCGGCATCTTCCGGCCAGCAGTGCTGCACCGGCAGCCGCGCCAAATCCACGTCGGCCGCTTCGATCACCCGCTCCTGACAGGGCGGCCGCCCGACCTTCTTCGGCGCCATGTCCAGCACTTTTTTGAAAATCGGCAGCTTCTCCCAAGCGTCGCGCATGCCTTTGGGCGGGTCCGGCTCCTTGAGAAAAGCCAGCAGTTTGCCGACCTCGCGTAGTGCGTCCACATCGTCCGCGCCCATGCCCAGCGCCACCCGCTTTGGCGTACCGAACAGGTTGCCCAGTACCGGAATCGCATGACCCTTGGGATTCTCGAACAGAAGCGCTGGCCCGCCGGCGCGCAGCACCCGGTCGCAAATCTCGGTCATCTCCAGGCGCGGATCGACGACGGCCCGAACCCGCTTCAGCTCGCCGAGCCGTTCCAATTGAGCGATAAAATCACGCAGATCCCTGTAATGCATGGCGGCCTCCAGCGGCATCGGCCCGCACGGGCCGGAAGTGAAGCGTTTCGATACTCGAACGACACAATTTAGGCTATTTTACCGATAAGAACGCGGCGACTACCGGGAATACCCGGTCCATCGTCCGCTCGCGCATCCCGCAGCGTTTCGGAACAGCAGCAATGATACAGAGGCAACCCTTAAAGCAAGATGCCCGACCATAAC
>JAPUDV010000096.1:0-1804 GCA_027492875.1 Candidatus Competibacteraceae bacterium
GGGGATTCCTAACGACTTTGACAGTCCAGAAGAGTATTTATGCACCAACGCCGATTTTATCATGACCACAGCCGGGGCAAAGGACAGGAATTAAAACCATATTGAAACTCCTTAAAAAGATTAAAAATACCCAAGCGGATTCAAAATGAGAAATATAGCACATCCATGTCTGGAACACTACCCAAAAACGTGGATTTCGGCCCGAAAATATCGTCCGTTATGCTTATCGACCCTTCGATGTTCGTTGGCTCTATTGGGAATCCGAAACCAAATTGCTGGATCGAAATCGCAGCGAATATTTTCCGCAAATTATCGCGGAAAATATTTGGATCGCTGCCGCCCAAAAACAACGGCGTGATTTTGATCCGCCAGTGATAACCAAGCGGCTCGGCTCGCTGCATCTGATCGAAAGAGGCGCTAATCTCTTTCCCGTTTACATCAAGCCGTTTCATCATCGCAGCGAATACCAGTCTAACCTCAGCCAAGCCGCCACCGAATACCTCGCCCGTCTCGACGCCGACGCGCCCGCCCTGTTCTATCACATCGTCGCCGTGCTGCACGCTCCGGCCTATCGCACCGAAAACGCCGGCGCTTTGAAACAGGACTGGCCGCGCATTCCGCTGCCCGCCACGCGAGAGCGGTTGCTGGCCTCCGCCGAACTGGGCCGGCAAATCGCCGCCCTGCTCGACACCGAAACCCCTCTGCCCGGCGTCACCCAAGGCAAACCGCGCCCGGAACTGGCCAACATCGCCCTGCTGACCGTCGCCGATTCCACCCCGCTCACCTCGGCACACCTCAAACTCACCGCCGGCTGGGGCCACGCCGGCAAGGGCGGCGTCACCATGCCCGGCAAAGGCAAAACCGAAAGCCGCCCGTTCACGGAAGCAGAACAACCCGCTCTGGGCGAGGAAACGCTGGACGTGTATTTGAACGCGGGTTGCTCCTGGAAGAACGTGCCGCGCCCGGCGTGGGAATTCACCCTGGGCGGCTATCAAGTGTTGAAAAAATGGCTGTCATATCGAGAACTGGAATTCTTGAGGCTGGCATCGATCAGGTGATGCCAGTTCTTCAGGATGTTCTGCAACGGATCGCCCAGCTTTTCGGTGCCGCCTTTGAGGTGCTCGAAGGCCTTTTGCCGCACCAGCCGGCCTCCGCCATTGGAGGGGCCGCGCACCTCGCCCTCGTCCTCGATCACCCGGTAGTAGGGAAGATAGAAATCGTGCTCCCACTGGGCGCGCTGGGCGGCGTTGAACAAGCCCGCCTCTTGGGCCACGTCCAGCACCGACTTCTGGATCTCGACGTAGCGGGCGAAGGCTTGGCGGTAGACCGCGTCGCGGGAAGCCCCGCCGGCCATCTGGCCCGCATTCAGCCGTTTTCCGGCGGCGATTTCCTGCGGGGTGAACAGCCGTTCGCGCCCTTCGCTCATCAGCCGTTCCGAGCGATGGGCGATGATCCACTGCCAGAAGCGGTTCAGTTCCCCGGCGGAGGCGATGGGTTCGAGCGCCTTGGCCAGCCCCTGCTTGGTTTCCCGGACGTTGAGCGCGCCCTCGTCCCACTTCAGCCGCCCGTGCAGGAACGCGCCTTCGAGCGCGCCCTCGGGCGATTTGCTCATCTTGGCCGCCACCCACGCGGACAAAGCGGTATCGGTGTCGAGCGCGTCGCGGCCGAACCGCGCCCGGTCGTTCTCCAGCAGCCGGGCGAAGCGGTCGATGACGCCCTGGCGGAGGCGGGTCGGCAGGGTGGCGCGCATTTCGGCCAGGCGTTCGGTCCACGATTTGGGTTCCGCGCCGATCTTGTCGGCCAT
>JAPUDV010000096.1:1904-55961 GCA_027492875.1 Candidatus Competibacteraceae bacterium
TTTCGGCCAGGCGTTCGGTCCACGATTTGGGTTCCGCGCCGATCTTGTCGGCCATCGACCGGACTTCGGGGGCCATCGAATCGGCCCAACGGTGCGGGCGAGAGTAGCGAGGCTCTCCCGTCGGGGGTATAGTGGAGTCGAAACCCGCTCCCGGAGCGCCTTGGGGCGGTGTAGGGGCGCTTCGCGTAGCGCCGGGCGTACCGGATCCGACCCCGGCGACATCGGGTTTCACCTTCCACCCGCTCAGCAGCCACGCATTACTTCCTTTTTGTTTGACGAGCGTTGTTTCCAAGGCGTTGTGCGCCAGCACCACAACATCGCTGCCGGAAAGTTGATCCTGTCGGATGATCGTCCCTTTTGCGACGACCTCCACCAAATCGAACGCCAGTTTTTCCGCCTCGCTCCGCGTCATCCCATCCTTGCGCTGGCGCGCTTCGAGAATATGCGCGATGCCCATGGCCCCCTTGGTCTTGCCGGAAGGCGTCACCCGTCCCTCGCGGCCCCACACGAAATCCACCCAGCCCAGACTGGGTCGGCCGCTATCCACCGATGAGGTGCTGGAATTCAGCGGCATGGCCCGGCGCATCGCAGCGCTGGTTTTATTGCAGCCGGCGCTGGATGAAAATTATCGGGCGTGCGTCTCTTCTTGCGGCAGGTGAACGGTTACCGCTCCCGCAACTCGCTCCGGTCGGCGAACGACGCGAGCGCTTCCGGATTAGCCAGCGCCTCAAGATTCTTGACCGGCTGGCCATGCACGACCTGACGCACGGCCAGCTCGACGATCTTGCCGCTCTTGGTGCGGGGGATGTCGGCTACTTGCAGCACCTTGGCGGGAACGTGGCGCGGCGTGGCGCCCTCGCGGATCGTCCGCTTGATGCGGGCAAGCAGCCCGTCGTCGAGATCGACGCCCTCCTGAAGTTTCACGAACAGCACCAGCCGGACATCCCCCTCCCAGTTCTGCCCGATCACCAGAGATTCGACCACCTCGGGCAGCTTCTCGACCTGACGGTAAATCTCGGCGGTGCCGATGCGCACGCCGCCCGGATTGAGCGTGGCATCCGAACGGCCGTAAATGATCAGCCCATCGTGCCCGGTGATTTCGCAGAAATCGCCGTGACGCCAAACGCCGGGGAACTGGTCGAAATAGGCCGCCTGATATTTCTTCCCGTGGGGATCGTTCCAGAAGCCGATGGGCATGCAGGGAAACGGACGGGTGCAGACCAGCTCGCCTTTCTGTTCCCGGATCGATTGGCCTCGGTCGTCCCACACCTCGACCGCCAGCCCCAGCCCCTGGCATTGAATCTCGCCGCGCCAGACCGGCAGCATGGGATTGCCCAGCACGAAGCAGGAGATGATGTCGGTACCGCCGGAGATGGAGGCCAACTGCACGTCCGGCTTGATGTCCGCGTACACCGAATCGAAGCGTTCGGGAACCAGCGGGCTGCCGGTTGACAGGATGGCGCGGAGAGGACTCAGATCGTAATCCCACCGGGGCTTGAGGCCGGTCTTGGCCAGGGCATCGAGATACTTGGCCGAAGTGCCGAAGTGGCTCATGCGCTCGGTTTGGGCATAGTCCCAAAGAATCCGGCCACCGGCGATGAAGGGACTGCCATCGTACAGCAGCAGCGTCGCGCCCGACGCCAGCCCGGACGCCAGCCAGTTCCACATCATCCAGCCGCAGGTGGTGAAGTAGAAAAAGCGGTCGCCCTCCCGCAGGTCGCTATGCAGTTGATGCTCCTTGAGATGCTGCAACAAGGTTCCCCCAGCGCCGTGGACGATGCATTTGGGGATGCCGGTTGTCCCCGATGAATACATGATGTAGAGCGGATGATCGAAGGGCAGCGGCGCGAACTCGATTTCGGTCACCGCCGCGTGGGGCGCGATAAAACGAGCCCACGAGACACCCTTGGGCAGACTCGCCGCCAGCGCGTCCGCATCGTCGTCGAGGTAGGGCGCCAGGATCAATCGCTGGACGCTGGGCAGTTGGGGCATCAGTTCGGCCAACTTGGACCGCATGTCGATCACCTTGCCGTTGTACCCGTAGCCATCGCAGGCGATCAGCGCCTTCGGTTCGGTCTGGCCGAAGCGGTCGAGCACGCCCTGGACGCCAAAATCCGGCGAGGCGCTGGTAAACACCGCACCGATGCTGGCGACGGCGAGCAGTGCAACGATCGTTTCGGGCAGGTTGGGCAGGTAGGCAGCGACCCGGTCGCCGGGGCCGACGCCCTCACTTTTGAGCGCGGCGGCGAATTGGGCGACCTCCCGGCGCAATTCGACCCGCGACAGCCTGCGCCTGACCCGATCCTCGCCCCAGAACACCAGCGCCTCGGGGTTGCCGCAGTCCCGCAACAGGTTTTCGGCAAAACTGAGTCGGGCGTCCGGAAACCATCGAGCGCCGGGCATCCGGTGCGGATCGATCAGAACCCGTTCCCCGCGCTCGCCGAGCACACCGCAGAAATCCCAGATCGCTGGCCAGAACTGCTCGGGCGCGTCGATCGACCAGGCGTGCAGCTCCGCATACGATTCCAGCGCCCTCCCGGAAACCTGTCGGGCATACGCGGTAAAGGCCGCCATGCGAGTGGCGTCGCGTCGCGTCGGATCGGGCATCCACAGCGGCTGTTCAAAGGTTGACGCGGCGCTATCATCACGCAAGCGATCATTCATCGGGTTCTCTCCATCGGTCAGGAGGATTCGGTGCGCGGGGATGACCGGCCAGCTCTCGCCCGCGCGACTTTCGACCCCGGCGGACGCCCCAGCGCCGCGCTGATCCACGCCGAACAATCGATCAGGGCGTCGAGATCGATGCCGGTTGCGATCCCCAGCCCGTTCAGCAGATACACGACATCCTCGGTGGCGACGTTGCCGGAAGCGCCCTTGGCGTAGGGGCAGCCGCCCAGCCCGGCCACCGAGGCGTCGAACGTCGCCACGCCACATTGCAGCGAAGCGTAGATATTCGCGATCGCCATGCCATAGGTATCGTGGTAGTGGCCGGCGATGCGGTCGAGGGGCACGCGGGCGCTCACCACCTCGATCAGGCGTTTCGCCGCCTCCGGCGTTCCGACCCCGATCGTGTCGCCCAAACTCACTTCATGGCACCCCATATCGAACAGGACACCGGCCACTTGGGCGACCGCCGCCGGCTGGACGTCTCCTTCGTAGGGACAACCGAGCACGCAAGACACATAACCGCGCACCCGGACGCCGGCCTGTTGCGCCGCCGCCATCAGCGGCTCGAAGCGTTTCAACGAGTCGGCGATGGAGCAATTGATGTTTTTTTGCGAGAAGGACTCGGAAGCCGCACCGAACACGGCCACTTCCCGCGCACCCGCCATTAAAGCCGCTTCAAAGCCCTGCAAATTCGGCGTTAGCACCGAGTAGGCGACACCGGGCAAGCGCTTGATGGCGCTCATGACTGCGGCGTTGTCGGCCATCTGCGGCACCCACTTCGGCGAAACGAAGGAGGTCGCCTCTATCGCTTTCAGTCCGGCCTTCCCCAGTCGGGCGATCAGCTCCACCTTGGTTGCCGTGGCGATGATTCGTGGCTCGTTTTGCAATCCGTCGCGCGGACCCACTTCGACGATTTTGACCGTGTTGGGCAGTAACATTTAGGGTTCCATTGATCAGTGGCGATGGGCGTTTTCTAGCCTTCCAGATCAGTGTTTGACCACCACAAGCGTTGCGCTAAGTGATCGATGCGCTGGCATCCTGGTCAGAACTAAACCGTGCGACCGGATTTTCTGGTTTTTAAAAGGCTTTTTCCAGAAATTCCCGAATCTGTTCGGCGCAAACGCTGGTTTCCCGAATCTGGCATTCCCAGATGATTAGAATAGCCCAGCCTGAACGCCCCAAGTCCGCGGTATGTTGGCCGTCGCGTTCGCGGTTACGGGCAATTTTTCTTTCCCAATACTCCCGATTATTTTTAGGAACTCTAGCGCCGCGCCGGCAATCATGTCCGTGCCAAAAGCAGCCATGGACAAAAATGACTTTGCGACGGTGAGGAAAAACCAAATCCGGTTTTCCAGGAAGATCTTTTCGATGCAGACGATAGCGGTAGCCCATTGAGAAAATCAGGCGGCGAACCATCATTTCTGGAGCAGTGTCGCGATCCTTGACCGCCCGCATGATTCGGGAGCGTTCCCGGTCGTCAACCATCATCGTCGCTGTGGTTCGGTTCATCCTCCCGTACCACGGACGCATCGCCGCCCAGTTCGAGATAGCGGCACTCGGCCAAGTACTGCAAGCGTTTGGATTGCGTCAATAAAACCCGTCGCAACCCACCCTGTACTTTCCGTTCGGAAATGACTTGCGCTAGGCGAGCCATGATCAGAGCGCGCCGCGCCAAGCGGTAATCAAGGTGCGAGCGAATGTTGTAGACTTCATCAGAAACGATACGCCCTCGGAAGGAAGGCGGCGCATCAACCGTCATCGACGAAACTGGGGGATCTTTCTCGTTCAGCACCGCTGAAAATCGGCTTTTGCTCAAGGCATTTTGGTAAATCAGGCGTTCCAGCGCATCCAAATGGGCTTTGGCGTCTTTGCTTTTACTGTCTGTTTTCTGGAATTGTGGCAACGGCCAAACTTCGATTTCCAAAACTTCAAAGGGATCGAGAACCGACATGGCTACGGCGTCGGTTCTTTGGTTAGTCAGATGGCGGCGGATTCGAGTACGCAATTTCTCGTTGGTTTGGCCCACATAAATCGGTTCGCCATCATAATCAAAAAACGTATAAACACACCACGACAAATTACCAATCTTTACGCTCTGCCCAGTTAAAATATTAACGAAATCTATGTTTAAAAAATTCGCAAGATTCCTTTGTAAATCTTCCGCTTGAAATGGAAGTACTTGAAAAGATTCAGGATGGTTATTTTCTTTTATAATCTGATTCATTTTTCTTTCCTTTCAGAAGGTCTTCAATTTAATAACTTACTCTGATGTAATTTTTAGATGATTCTCAAGCAGTAAATTTGCTAAAGAGAATCCATCAATTAGAGCAATGCTTGGTTTAGCCGTATTCTTAGCCTCCTGAATAGCATTTTTAGTAAAATGACTGGTTGTAACAAATACGCCTTTAGCTATATAACTCAGTGCTCCTCTAAAATTGTTGATCTCCACACTTCCTATTGAGTGGCGCCATCTTTTTGCTTGAAATTGCACTAATGTATTAGCAAAAAATACGTTGCTTTCTTTAACGTAAGCATTTATATCAATACCGCCATCTTGGGATGGCGGAGTGACAGAAACATTAAAAAACCCTGTTCTTTCGATCAAATCCTTCAATAAATGCTCAAATTTATAAGGATTTATGTTAACTAGCTGCGAGCGAACGCCTTCTAGTTCGAGTAGTTCTGATTCTGGAAGTTGTAATTGTTTTATCTCTGGAACTTCTACCTCCTGTTCAAATTTATCATTTAGTAAATCTTTTCGATTTTTTGGTAAAAAGTCTCTCGTTAAAGATTTAGCCATATTTATTGGGATAGTCAAATTTTCAGAATGAATTTTAAATTCAAAAATCAGCACTCTGCGAAGGTTTTTATCAATATCTATCTGAAGTTCATGATAATATCTTATCAGCTCTAACAAGCCAAGAAACACGTAAGATTGCCTTCCACGACTTTCAAAACAAAACAGCGGAATTGGCATTTCAAACTGTTCAACTATTCTCTTATTTCTTCCAGCAAGTCTTTGATCACCTGTCTTACCTTGACCAGTAAATATCAGAATTCCTTGCTCAATTCTATCCTGATAAGGGTTATCTAAAATAATTTTTTCTTTGCTACCAATTTTCGTCATAATAGCAATATGTTTCAATCTCTTTTTTTCATCAATAGAAGGGCGAATTCCACCCAGATTTTCAACCTGAAGTGATATGCTTACTTGATCGTTTGCGTATTGTTCGCCAACAATGAATTTTTCTAACATGATCTGTATCTCTGAAAAACAGTTAGTGTTGAGTTAAATGGTATTCGTTGTAACAGTTCACTCGCCTCCTCAATATAGGCGGTTGTGGGGATCGAACGGTCATATTTTCATTTTAGCGATTTCAAACCGCTTCATGCTCAGTCGTTTCGCACTCCTTCCAGCATCTCAGGTTCGAATTCCACCAGTTCAGCGCCATCGCTCACTGGGTCGCCGACCGCGAAATGGAAGGATTTCACCGTTCCCTTGGTCGGCGCCGTGATGGTGTGCTCCATCTTCATGGCTTCCAAAATGAGTAGGGGGGCACCCTTCTCCACCCGTGCGCCTTCCCGCACGAGCAGGGCGATGACGTTGCCGGGCATGGGCGCCAACAACCCGCCTTCCTGACCGCCACCCTCGCCGCTGTAATAAAGGGGATCGACCCGCGCGAGCGGCCAAGCGTGCCCGTGGAGGAATACATACCGTCTCTCCCCAGCGACCACCACCGTGGCGTTCAAGCGCAAGCCGCCCAGATCGACCCGCAGGGTGTCATTCGGTCCCAGTTCGCCCCGGACCCGCGTCTCCTGACCGTCGATGTCCAGCGCGTAGCCCTGTTCGGCATAGCGCACGCCCACGGTTTTCTCCAGTTCGCCGGCGCGGAACAGCAGACGGCGTTCGGCGCGGGAATTGAGCCGCCAGCCATCGCGCCGGTGCCAAGGCGAGAGCGGATCGGTATGCCTGGCCGCTTCGGCGCTCGCCCGCGCTTCCTCCCGCAACAGGGTGGCGAGCGCGGCGACCAGAAACACATCGCGGGGAATCGGTGCGGTCGCAGGGAACAGAAATTCCCGCTCGCGCTCGATCAGGTCGGTATCGAGGTCAGCCCGGACAAAAGCCGGAGAAGCCACCAGACGCGACAGGAAATCGACGTTGTTGGCGACGCCCACGATGCGGTACTGGGCCAGGGCTTGAAGCATGCGGGCCAGCGCCTGCTCCCGATGGGTGTCCCATACGATGAGCTTGGCGATCATCGGATCGTAGAACGGGCCGATCTCGTCGCCTTCCTCGACCCCCGTGTCGACCCGGACGTGCAGGTTTTCTTCCGGCGGCGCGAGATGCACCAGCTTGCCGGTGGAGGGCAAAAATCCCTTGGCGGGATCTTCGGCGTAAATCCGGGCTTCCAGCGCATGCCCGTGGATCTGGATCTGCTCCTGAGTTAACGGCAGTGACTCGCCGCAGGCCACGCGCAATTGCCACTCCACCAAATCCAGGCCGCTGATCATTTCGGTGACGGGATGCTCGACCTGAAGTCGCGTGTTCATCTCCATGAAGTAAAAAGCGCCGTCTGCGCTGACAATGAATTCCACCGTGCCGGCGCCGACGTAGTTAACGCTCTTCGCCGCTGTCACCGCCGCGGTGCCCATCGCGGCGCGGCGTGCGAGCGTCATTCCCGGCGCAGGCGCTTCTTCGAGCACCTTCTGATGGCGACGCTGCACCGAGCAATCCCGCTCGAACAGATAAACGACGCTGCCGTGGATGTCGCCAAAAACCTGAATCTCGATGTGGCGCGGGTGCAGCAGGTATTTTTCGACGAGCACCCGCTCGTCGCCGAAGGCAGAAGCGGCCTCTCGCTGGCAGGACGCGAGCGCCGCCTCGAAGTCCTCGGACTTTTCTACCCGCCGCATGCCTTTGCCGCCACCACCGGCGCTGGCCTTGATCAGCACCGGGTAACCGATCCGGTTGGCCTGCTCGCGCAGAAAGGCCGGCTCCTGGTTGTCTCCGTGATAACCCGGCGTGAGGGGGATGCCCGCTTGTGCCATCAGTTCCTTGGCGGTGCTCTTGGAACCCATCGCGCGGATCGCCTCGACCGGTGGACCGATAAAGACCAGATGGTTGGCGGCGCAAGCGGCGGCAAAATCCGGGTTTTCCGACAAAAAGCCGCTGCCCGGATGAATGGCCTGCGCCCCGGTTTGCCGGGCAGCGGCGATGATCTTGTCGATGGCGAGGTAACTGTCGCGAGCTGCCGCCGGGCCGATCAGCACCGCTTCATTGGCCAGCCGCACATGCCGGGCGTCGGCATCCGCTTCGGAATACACCGCCACCGTGCCAATCCCCAGGCGATGGGCGGTCTTAATAACCCGGCAGGCGATTTCACCGCGGTTGGCAATCAGGATTTTCTGGAACATTAGGTCCAACTCCTGTCTGAGTCAGGTCCGGCCTCGCGCCCATCTCCCGCTGGGAGAGGGGCTGGAAGCGAGGGCTTAATCCAGGCCGGCGACCGTTTTTCCAGGAACGCGACGAGTCCTTCCCGAGCTTCCGGCGTGGCGCGCAGCGCAGCGATACGGCGGGCGGTGTCTTCCATCAGTTCGTCGCTCATCGATTGACCGGCCACGACGCGGATCAGGTTCTTCGCCTCGGCCTGGGCTTGGGGACCCCCTTGTAGCAAGGCGTCGGTCAACCGCTGGACTTTGGCGTCCAGGTCTTCGGGCGTCGCCACCTCATGAACCAGGCCAATCTCCCGGGCGCGCCGGGCATCGATGCGCTCCGCCGTCTGGAAGTAGCGATAGGCTTGACGCTCGCCGATGGCGCGGATCACGTAAGGGCCGATCGTGGCGGGAATGATCCCGAAGCGGACCTCCGAGGTGGCGAACACCGCTTGGGTGGAAGCAACACACAGATCGCAGGCTGCCGCCAGTCCCAGACCGCCGCCGAGGGCTGCACCATGCACCCGGGCAATGGTCGGCTTGCGCAGTTCGGCGAGGGTGCGCAGCATGGCTGCCAGCCGGCGGGCGTCTTCTTGATTTTCCGCAACCGACGCCTGACCGGCTGCTTTCATCCAGTGCAAATCCGCGCCAGCGGAGAAATTGTTGCCGCGACCAGCCAGGATCACGACCCGCACCGTGGCATTGCTGTCGAGTGCGCGGCAGGCGGTAGTGAGCTCGGCGATCAGTTGAGGGTTGAAGGCGTTGTGAACCTCGGGGCGGTTCATCCACAGGGTGGCGACGGGTCCGGCATACTGGATTTCAAGTGTGGGAACCATGAATCACATCCTGAAAATGCCGAACCGGGTCGGCGCGATAGGCGCATTGAGCGCGGCGGACAGCGACAGCCCGAGAATACGCCGGGTCTGGGCGGGGTCCACCACGCCATCGTCCCACAGCCGGGCTGTGGCGTAGTAGGGATGGCCCTGAGCCTCGTAGCGCTGGCGGATCGGCGTCTTGAACGTATCCTCTTCCTCCTGACTCCAGGCGCCGCCGCCAGCCTCGATGCTATCCCGGCGCACGGTCGCCAGTACGCTCGCTGCCTGTTCGCCCCCCATCACCGAAATCCGGCTGTTTGGCCAGGTCCACAGGAAGCGCGGTGAGTAGGCGCGTCCGCACATGCCGTAGTTGCCGGCCCCGAAGCTGCCACCGATCAGCACGGTGATCTTGGGGACCTGAACGGTGGAGACGGCGGTCACCATCTTGGCGCCATCCTTGGCGATGCCGCCGTTTTCATACTTGCGGCCCACCATGAAGCCGGTGATGTTTTGCAGGAACAGCAGCGGAATGCCACGCTGCCCGCACAGTTCGATGAAATGTGCGCCTTTCTGGGCGGATTCGCCGAACAGAATGCCGTTGTTGGCGACGATGCCGACCGGATAGCCGCAAAGCTGAGCAAAGCCAGTGACCAGGGTGGTTCCGTAACGGGTCTTGAATTCATCGAGGCGCGACCCATCCACCAGCCGGGCGATAATCTCTCGCACGTCGTAGGGCTTGCGGGTGTCGGTCGGCAGGATGCCGTAGATTTCCTCGGGATCGTAAAGCGGCTCTTCACCACTTCCCAGCGCCAGATTGACCGGTTTGACCCGGTTGATGTTGGCGAGAATCCGCCGGGCGATATACAGGGCGTGCGCGTCGTTTTCAGCCAGATGGTCGGCGACCCCGGAGATGCGGGTATGAACGTCGCCGCCGCCCAGATCCTCGACGGTTACCACCTCGCCGGTAGCGGCTTTCACCAGGGGTGGCCCGCCGAGGAAAATGGTGCCCTGATTCCTGACGATGACCGTTTCGTCAGACATCGCCGGCACATAAGCGCCGCCCGCAGTACAGGACCCCATGACTACGGCGATCTGCGGAATACCCTTAGCGGACATAGCGGCCTGATTGTAGAAAATGCGGCCAAAGTGGTCCCGGTCGGGAAAAACTTCATCCTGCTTGGGCAAAAACGCGCCGCCCGAGTCCACCAGATAGATGCAGGGCAAGTGGTTCTGCTCGGCGATTTCCTGGGCGCGCAGGTGCTTTTTTACGGTCAGCGGATAATAGGTGCCGCCTTTCACCGTGGCGTCGTTGGCCACGATCATGCACTCGCCGCCCTGCACCCGACCGACGCCCGCGATCATGCCCGCTGCTGGCGATTCATCGTCGTAGAGGCCGTAAGCCGTCAGTTGACCGATTTCGAGGAAGGGTGTGCCGGGATCGAGCAGGTGATTCACCCGTTCCCTGGGCAGCAACTTGCCGCGGGCGGCATGTTTCTGGCGGGCGGCTTCGTTGCCGCCCAAGGCCACCTGGGCGATCCTGTCGCGCAAATCGGCGACCAGGGCGTGCATGGCGTCTGCGTTAGCTTGAAACTCGGCCGAGCGGGGATTGATCCGGGATTTAATGACGCTCATCAGGCGCTCTCGGCGAACAGTTCCCGGCCGATGAGCATCCGGCGGATTTCCGAGGTGCCGGCGCCGATCTCGTAGAGCTTGGCGTCTCGCCACAAGCGTCCGGCGGGATATTCGTTAATGTAGCCATTACCGCCCAGGGCCTGAATCGTCTCTCCAGCCATCCAGGTGGCTTTTTCCGAGGCGTACAGGATCGCGCCAGCAGCGTCCTTGCGCAGGACGCGGGCATGGTCGGCCCGGTCGCAGGACTGGCCCACAGCATAGACATAGGCACGACAGGCTTGCCAGGTGGTGTACAGGTCGGCTAGTTTGCCCTGCATGAGCTGGAACTCGCCAATGGGCGCGCCGAACTGCTGGCGCTCGTGCAGGTAAGGAATCACCACGTCCATGCAGGCGGCCATGATGCCCAGCGGCCCACCCGCCAGCACGGCCCGCTCGTAGTCGAGGCCGGACATGAGCACCTTGACGCCGTTGCCCACACCGCCCAGAACATTCTCTTCCGGCACTTCGCAGTCGTCGAAGAACAGCGGATAGGTGTTGGAGCCGCGCATTCCCAGCTTGTCCAGGTGCGAGCCGTGGCTGAAACCCTGGAAATTCTTTTCGACGATGAAGGCGGTGATGCCCCGGGGACCGGCGTTGAGATCGGTCTTGGCGTAGATCACCAGGGTATTCGCGTCGCCACCGTTGGTGATCCACATCTTGCCGCCGTTCAGAACATAACGGTCGCCTTTTTTATCGGCGCGCAACTTCATGGAGACCACGTCAGAACCCGCATTGGCCTCGGACATGGCCAGCGCCCCGACATACTCGCCGCTAATCAGTTGGGGTAGATAGCGGGTTTTCTGGTCGGCGCTGCCATTGCGGTGAATCTGGTTGACGCACAGATTGGAGTGGGCGCCGTAGGACAGCGCGACGGCGGCGGACGCGCGGGAGAGTTCCTCCATGACGACGATATGGGCCAGGTAGCCCATGTTGACGCCGCCGTACTGCTCGTCGACGGTCATGCCGATCAGCCCCAGATCGCCGAACTTCTGCCACAAGTCGGCGGGAAATATATTGTCGCGGTCGATTTGAGCGGCCCGAGGGGCGATCTCCTTCCTGGCGAAGGCGCATACCGTATCGCGCAGCATTTCCATGGTTTCGCCCAGATTGAAATTCAGGCTATGGAATGACATATCGTCTCCTGGTTAATTTTAAGACCCGCTGGCGTTGTTGCGCCCTCAGCGCACGGTTTCCGGTGGGTGACCCCGGCTCCCAAGCCTTTCTTCCGCCGCCGCTGCCGCCGCCGCTACAAAAATTATTCGCTCGCCAAGTATGGTACTTCCCTTTTTCAAAAAAATGAATACAAATTCAAAAAATGAGGTTAAAATCAGCTTATGACTTACCGACGCTCGCCCTTGATGGAAGAAAGGCTCGCCAACAATCGGGATCGAATTCTCATGGCAACGCGCAAGCTGGTCTCCGAGGGAGGATTCCGGGAAGCCCAGGTCGCGGCGGTCGCGGCGGTCGCCGGCATCTCCACCGGGATGATCTATCGCTACTTCCCATCGAAAGCCGAGCTGTTCGTGGAAGTCCTGGGCGCTGCGGTCGAGCAGGAAATCAGCATGTTGAACGAAATCGCCACGGGTTCCGGGCCAGCTGGCGAGCGGTTGGGCGCGGCGGTGACCTGCTTCGTCCGCCGCGCCCTGACCGGCCCCAATCTGGCCTACGCCTTTATCGCCGAACCCGTCGATCCCGAAGTCGACACGGCGCGTATCCGGTACCGGAAAAAGTTTGGCGATGTCTTTAAAGCCATCTTGATCGATGGCATCGAAAAAGGAGAGCTGCCCGATCAAGACCCCGAGGCGAGCGCGGCCTGCATCGTGGGCGCTTTTACCGAGGCGCTCGTCGGCCCAATCGGGCCAACGACGAGAAATACTCGCGACAAGGAACGCCTGGTCGAATCCATTCGGACCTTCTGCCTGCGGGCGGTCGGCGACATTTCGGGATAGGAAGTACTACATTTTTATCACTTGCTTCCCGATTTCAACTCTGGGGCTTCGCTCGGGAGATGTTTAACGCTGGAGTGGCAGGGGTTTCCCAGTCGCGCCGGCGATGACAACAATCAAAAGAATAACGAACCATCATGAGACTGAATCCGGCTTTTACGAGCCGGGAATCGGCTGGAGGAGAACGATGTCTGTTGGGACCACCACCGGGGCGCGGGATGGATTGCAAACCTTTCCGCGCCTGCTTTTTCACCATGCCCAAGTGCGAGGCAACGCGCCGGCGATCCGCGAGAAGGATCTCGGTATCTGGCAGACCTGGACCTGGTCCGACGTCGCCGAACGGGTGCGCGCCCTGGCCAGCGGCCTGGCGGCCCTCGGCTTCAAGCGCGGCGACAACCTGGCCATCATCGGCGACAACCGGCCCCATCTCTACATGATGATGAGCGCCGCCCAATGCCTCGGCGGCGTTCCGGTGCCGTTCTATCAGGATGCGGTGGCGGATGAAATGCTGTTCGTTCTCCAGGACGCCGCCATCCGCTTCGCCGCCGTTGAAGATCAGGAGCAGGTGGACAAGCTGCTGGACGTCAGGGATCAAGTTCCCCTACTCGGACATATTGTCTATGACGATCCACGGGGAATGCGTCACTACAACCAGCCTTTCCTCCACGACATCCATGCCTTGATGGAGATGGGACGGATTCACAACCGCAACCATCCGGACTTCCTCGACACTGAAGTCGAGCAGGGGCGTGCCGATGACGTCTCGGTCATGCTCTATACCTCCGGCACCACCGGCATGCCCAAGGGCGTCTGTCAGACCCATGCCGCCTTCATCGCTTCCGCTCAGGGCGGCAGGCAGATCGACAAATTGGAAGCCACCGGCGACATTCTGTCCTACCTGCCCATGGCCTGGGTGGGCGACCACCTGTTCTCTTTCGCCCAGTCGCTGGTGGTGGGCTTTACCATCAATTGCCCGGAATCCGGCGACACGGTGATGACCGATCTGCGCGAAATCGGTCCGACCTATTACTTTGCGCCGCCCCGGGTGTTCGAAAGTCTGCTCACCTCCGTCATGATCCGCATGGAGGATGCCAGCGCGATCAAGCGCAAGCTGTTCCATTACTTCCTGGGCGTGGCGAAGCGTTGCGGCGGCGACATCCTCGATGGCAAACCGGTCAGCGCCGGCGACCGACTGCTGTACGAACTGGGAACCCTGCTGGTTTACGGTCCCCTCCGCAATGTCCTGGGCCTGAGCCGTATCCGCGTCGCCTACACCGCCGGGGCTGCGATCGGGCCGGAACTCTTCAGCTTCTACCGCTCCATCGGCATCAACCTCAAGCAGCTCTACGGCCAAACCGAAACCTGCGCCTATGTCTGTCTACAACCGGATGGCCAGGTCAAGCCCAGCAGCGTGGGCGCTCCGGCGCCGGGAGTGGAAATCAGGATCGCCGACAACGGCGAGGTGCTGGTAAAAGGTCCCATGTTGCTCAAGGAATACTACAAACGGCCTGACGCTACCGCCGAATCGATTAATGCCGACGGTTACTTTTTAACGGGTGATGCCGGTTTCATCGACGCCGATGGCCACCTGAACATCATCGACCGCGCCAAGGATGTGGGCAAATTGGCCAACGGCGCGATGTTTGCCCCGAACTACATCGAAAACAAGCTCAAGTTCTTCCAATACATCAAGGAAGCGGTCTGTTTCGGCCACGAGCGGGACCAGGTCTGCGCATTCATCAACATTGATGTGGGCGCGGTCGGCAACTGGGCCGAGCGACGCGGAATCGCCTATTCCGGCTATACCGACCTGGCCAGCAAACCGCCGGTCCATGAGCTGATCAAGACCTGCGTCGATGAGGTCAACGCGATCCTGGCCCACGACGCCATGGTGGCGAATTCGCAGATCCATCGATTCCTCATCCTGCATAAGGAACTCGACCCCGACGACGACGAGCTGACCCGAACCCGCAAGGTACGGCGCAGCTTTGTCGCGAAAAAATATCAAGTATTGATCGACGCCCTCTACGGCGGGCAAGCCACGCAATTCATCGAAACCGAGGTCAAGTTCGAGGATGGCCGGCGCGGCAAGGTGTCCGCCGATCTCAGGATCATCAACGCCAAGACCTTCCCCGCAGCTCAGCAGGCGGCGTAACCCATGAGCAAAAAAATCGGCGATGTCATTCTCGACCTGCAAAACATTTCACTGCGCTTTGGCGGGGTCAAGGCCCTGACCGACATTTCCTTCGATGTCCGCGAGCATGAAATCCGCGCCATCATCGGACCCAACGGGGCGGGCAAAAGCTCCATGCTCAACGTGATCAACGGGGTCTATCACCCCCAGGAAGGCGTCATCATCTTCCACGGCCGGGAGCGCAGGAAGATGGAGCCACATCAGGCGGCGACCCAGGGCATCGCCCGCACCTTCCAGAACATCGCGCTGTTCAAGGGCATGAGCGTGCTCGACAACATCATGACCGGGCGCATCACCCGGATGAAGGCCAGCTTCATCGAACATGCCCTGTGGCTGGGCCGAGCCAAACGGGAGGAACTGGAGCACCGTAAAAAAGTGGAGGAAGTCATCGACTTCCTCGAAATCCAGCACATCCGCAAAACCCCGGTGGGCCGTCTGCCCTACGGCCTGCAAAAGCGGGTGGAGCTGGGGCGGGCGCTGGCCGCCGAGCCGTCCATGCTGCTGCTGGACGAGCCGATGGCCGGCATGAACGTCGAGGAGAAGCAGGACATGTGCCGCTTCATTCTCGATGTCAATGATCAGTTTGGCGCCACCATCGTCCTGATCGAGCATGACATGGGTGTGGTGATGGATATTTCCGATCGCGTGGTGGTGCTCGACTACGGTAAAAAGATCGGCGACGGTCTGCCGGACGACGTGAAAAACAATGAAGACGTGATCACCGCCTATCTGGGCGTCAGTCACTGAGGAAGCCGAGACCATGCAATTTTTTCTGGAAGTCCTGATCAATGGTCTGCTCTCCGGGGTGATGTATGCGCTGGTGGCTTTGGGCTTTGTGCTGGTCTACAAGGCGTCCGGCGTCTTCAACTTCGCTCAGGGGGCGATGGTGTATCTCGCGGCGCTGTCGGTGGTCAGTTGCATGGAGAAAGGTGCGCCATTGTGGCTAGCAATCATCCTCGCCTTCATCATCATGACGCTGTTCGGTATCGCCACCGAAAAATTCGTCCTGCGCAAACTGGTCAATCAGCCGCCCATCACTCTGTTCATGGCCACAATCGGCCTGGCCTTCTTCATCGAAGGTTTGGCGCCGATCATGTTCGGCAGCGAGCCACGCGCCCTGGATCTCGGCATCGTCGATGAGCCAATCGCGGCCATTCTCGATTCGTGGGACATGGTGATTTCCAAGTTCGACCTGGTCGCGGCCGGGGTGGCGGCTTTGCTGGTGACCACGCTGGCGCTGTTTTTCCAGTACACCCGGATCGGCCGAGCCCTGCGGGCCGTGGCCGACGATCATCAGGCGGCGCTGTCGATCGGTATCCCGTTACAACATATCTGGGCCATCGTCTGGGGCATCGCCGGTTTTGTCGCCCTGGTGGCCGGCATGATGTGGGGCGCCCGCAATGGCGTGCAGTTCGCGCTCACCTTCACCGCGCTCAAGGCGCTGCCGGTGCTGATCATCGGTGGCTTCACTTCGGTGCCGGGCGCCATCGTCGGCGGCCTGATCATCGGCGCTTCGGAAAAACTGGCGGAGATTTACCTGCCGCCGGTCATGCAATCGATGTTCGGTGGCAATTTCGGGGGCATCGAAGGCTGGTTTCCCTACGTTCTCGCCTTGTTTTTCCTGCTGGTTCGCCCCGAAGGTCTCTTCGGCGAGAAGCACATCGACCGGGTATAAGGAGAACACCCATGCTTTACCGCGAAGCCGGCCAATTCAAGACCAGTTACGCCGCCGACCAGCAACTGTTTCCCATTCGTCAAGATCGCATGGGTATCCTGATCTTGCTGGCGGTGGTTTTTCTGGTGATTCCGGGAGTCGCCAGCGAATACTGGTTCTCGGCCATTCTCATCCCCTTTCTGATCTTTTCCCTTGCCGCTCTCGGTTTGAACATCCTGACCGGCTATGCCGGCCAGTTATCCCTGGGCTCGGCCGCCTTCATGGCGGTGGGGGCCTATGCCGCCTACAACTTCCAGTTACGGATCGACGGTATCCCGATTCTGGTCAGCTTCGTGTGTGCCGGGCTGACGGCGGCCGGCGTCGGCATTCTATTTGGACTGCCGAGTTTATGGATCAAGGGTTTTTATCTGGCGGTGGCGACACTGGCGGCGCAATTCTTCATTGTCTGGTGTTTGACCAAATTCCCCTGGTTCTCGAACCACTCCTCGTCCGGGGTGATTTCCGCCCAGCAACTCATCATCTTCGGTTATGAGTTCGCGTCCCCCCAGGAAAAATACCTGCTGGTGCTGAGCATTGTGGTCGTCATGGCGCTGGCGGCCAAAAACATGGTGCGTTCGTCTACCGGCCGTGCCTGGATGGCGGTGCGCGACATGGATGTGGCCGCTTCGGTCATCGGCATCCGCCTGATGCCGACCAAGCTGCTGGCTTTTGCCGTCAGCTCGTTCTACTGCGGCGTGGCGGGTGCGCTCTATGCGTTTTGCTATCTGGGATCGGTGGAACCGGATGGCTTTTCGCTGGATATGTCGTTCCGCATCCTGTTCATGATCATCATCGGCGGAGTCGGTTCGATCCTGGGCAGTTTCCTCGGCGCCGCCTTCATTCTGTTGCTGCCGATTTTCCTCGATATTGCCCTGCCCTGGGCGGCCGGTTTGCTCGGTCTGCCCTTCTCCAACGCAACGGTCTCGCATATCCAGGTGCTGATATTCGGGGCGCTGATCATGTTCTTCCTGATCGTTGAGCCACATGGCCTGGCCCGCTTGTGGCAAATCACCAAGGAGAAATTGCGTCTGTGGCCATTCCCCCACTAGAGGGCGTTTTTCGAAAAAAACCACATTGGAGAAGACAACATCATGTCCAAGTATCGTAAGTCCGCACTGACCGCCGCCGTTTCCATCGCCCTGTTATCACAGGGCGCATTCGCTGCCGAGGAGCAGTTTTTCCCCATCGTGTCCTACCGTATTGGCCCCTACGGCGCGAATGGCCAGTCGTTCTTTGGCGGTTTCGTGGATTATCTCAACTATGTCAACCTCAAGGAAAACGGCATCAACGGGGTCAAAATCACCTGGGAAGAGTGTGAAACCGAATACAACAACGCCAAAGGCATCGAGTGTTACGAACGCATGAAGGACAAGGCCAAACTATCCACCGGCCCGATCCACCCGATGTCCACCGGTATTTCCTATGCTCTGATCGACAAGACGGCGGCCGACAAGATCCCCATGGCCATGGTGGGCTATGGCCGCACCGACGCCGTGGACGGCTCGGTGTTTCCCTATGCCTTCCCACTGGTCACGACCTACCAGATGCAGGCGTCCGCCATCATCCGCTTCATCAAGGAAAAGGAAAAAGGCAGCTTGGAGGGTAAGAAGATCGTTTTTCTCTACCACGACTCCGCCTATGGCAAAGAACCCATCGTCGCCCTGCAAGAGGAGGCCAAACTGAACAAGTTTGAGCTGACGTTGATTCCGGTAGCGCATCCGGGTAACGAGCAAGGCGCGCAGTGGCTGAAAATCCGCCAGGAAAAACCGGATTACGTCATTTTCTGGGGCTGGGGCGTCATGAATCAGACCGCCATCAAGGCCGCTCAGAAGGTGGGTTTCCCCCGCGACAGGATGATCGGATCCTGGTGGGCCGGTTCCGAGGAAGACACAGTGCCGGCTGGCGATGCCGCCAAGGGCTATATGTCCGCGACCTGGAACGTGGCCGGCAAGGATGTGCCACTCATCGCCGATATCGAAAAGGTGGTCTACGGCGCCGGCAAGGGCAACCTGGGGGACACGTCCAAAATCGGCACCATCCTCTACAATCGGGGCGTTTCCGCCGCCGTGCTGTCGGTCGAAGCGATCCGCAAGGCCCAGGAAAAATATGGCGAGGGCAAGGCCATGAGCGGCGAACAAGTGCGCTGGGGTTTGGAAAACCTGAATATCACCGATGCTCGTCTGAAGGAGATCGGCGCCACCAACCTGCTGCCGGAAATCAAGACGTCCTGCGACAACCACGAAGGTTCGGGCAAGATCAAGATCCAGCAATGGGACGGCGAGAAGTGGGTTGTGGTTTCCGACTGGATCGAAGGTAACAAGACTCTGATCCATCCGCTGTTCAAGATATCCGCCCAGCAATACGCCAAGGAAAAGGGCATCACGCCGCGCGACTGCGCAAAAGAGATGTAATCCAGCCCGGGGCGCTTGCGAGCGCCCCCCCGCAACCGGATAACCGCCTATGGCTGCCCATACCGTAGCCGCTCCAACGGCTGATGGCTATTTGATCATCAACAATATCGAAGTCATTTACGATCATGTGATCCTGGTGTTGAAGGGGGTATCCCTCAACGTACCCAAGGGCAAAATTGTCGCTTTGTTGGGAGCCAACGGAGCCGGGAAAACGACGACCCTAAAGGCTATTTCCAATCTGCTGCATGCCGAGCGCGGCGATGTTACGAAAGGGTCGGTTGAATTCAAGGCTCAGCGGGTCGATCAGCTTTCGCCCAACGAATTGGTCAAGCGCGGCGTCATCCAGGTCATGGAAGGACGTCACTGCTTTGGCCATCTGACCATCGAGGAAAACCTGCTGACCGGCGCTTACACCCGCTCGATTTCCCGGAGCGAGTTGAAGGAAAGCCTGGAAAAGGTTTACCACTACTTCCCGCGTCTCAAGACCCGGCGCGGTTCCCAAGCGGGCTACACCTCGGGCGGGGAGCAGCAGATGTGCGTGATTGGCCGTGCGCTGATGGCCAAGCCGGAAATGATCCTGCTCGACGAACCGTCCATGGGGTTGGCGCCGCAGATCGTTGAGGAAATCTTCGGGATCGTAAAGAACCTGAACAGCCAGGAAAACGTCAGCTTCCTCCTGGCCGAGCAGAACACCATGATGGCGCTGCGCTACGCTAATTTCGGCTACATCCTGGAAAACGGCCGGGTGGTGATGGAAGGCGACGCCGAGGATCTGCGCAGCAATGAGGACGTCAAGGAGTTCTACCTGGGCATTTCTTCCTCTGGACGCAAATCCTTCAAGGACATCAAGCATTACCGGCGCCGCAAGCGCTGGCTTTCCTGAGAACGTCAAAGGTGGTCGTGAACGGCCACCCAATTTTTATAACCCACAGGCATCCCCTGTGCCGGATATCCTCTTAGCAAACAGTGGCCGGTGGTCGTTTAGCGAGCCCATGCGATGTATAAGGACTTTGCTCGAATCGTTGCCATAGTCCAGTCAATCTCAGTGTCCATCCCTTCCAAAAAGGATTTTCTTTATCTGGGGTGCGTTGCGATTATTTATTTTTTTGTGGCGCGCCTCAGCCTGACGCTTGTGTTGGAACCCGAGGGAATCGCGGCGATTTGGCCACCGAGCGGTATTTTTCTTGCGTCGCTTCTTCTTTGTCGCCGCGAATTGCGACCCTGGCTGGCCGGCGTTCTTTTTGCCACCGATCTGGTTGCGGAAGTGTTCGCTGGCACACCGTTGAATGTCAGCATCATCTATGCGCTGGCGCTGATGGGTGACGCGGTTCTCGGCGCTTGGCTTCTGCTTCGTTTCGTGGGCGAACCGATCACCTTTACCAAGATCAGGGATGTGCTCGGATTTCTGATTTTGGTCGTCATTTGCAGCAATGCCATCATGTCACTGCTGGCTGCCACCGGCTCGATGCTTCTGCCCGAAACCCATTTCTGGAACTCCTTCCGCTGGTGGATGATCTCGGATGGCATCGGCAACCTTCTGCTGACACCTTTCGTTGTCGGCTGGTTTTACCGGGTGAAGAGCGGGTTAGGTAGCTGGAATCCAAAACGAATTACCGAAGGTGCATTGCTGGGTTTTGTCCTGGTTTTTACAAGCCACATGGCTTTCATTCATCTTCCGGAAAATGGCCAATTTTCGTTGCTGGCCACCTATTTCATTCTGCCGCCCCTGATGTGGGCAGCATTGCGGTTCGGACTGTGTGGTGTAACGTTCTCCCTGCTCACCCTGGCGGTATTTGCCGTGAGATATGCAATATCCGGACAAGGCATAGAGGTACAACTTTACGATGTCCGTTTGGACGCACTCATCGTCATGCAGCTTTATCTGGCGGTTATGGCGGTGCCCACGCTGTTCCTTACCGCAGTGATGAGCCAGTACCAACGGGAGGAGAGTGCGGCGCGGGAGAGCGAGGCGCGCTTGCGCCTGGCCGTGTCGGCATCCAATGTAGGTTTATGGGATTGGGATCTGCACGCCAATACTGTTTATTTCTCCCCTGAATGGAAAAGCCAGATCGGTTACCGCGACGATGAGATCAACAACAACTTCGATGAGTGGGAACGCCGGGTACACCCTGATGATCTCGAACCGACGCTGCGAAAAGTGCGCGAATTTCTCGCCAACCCGCAGGGGCGTCATGAAACCGAATTTCGCTTTCGCCACAAGGATGGCAGTTACCGGCGGATCTACACACAGGCTGATCTGTTGTTCGACAAGGCCGGCCAGCCAGCACGCATGCTCGGCTGCCACATCGACATCACGGAGCGCGTACAGGCGGAAAGCGCACTGCGTAACAGTGAACAGCGGTTTCATCGGGCGCTGGAAAATATTCCTGACGTCATTGTCATCTATGACCGTGACCTCAGAATCCAGTATATCAACGAGTCCACCCGCAGAGTCACCGGACGTCCCACCAGCGACTTCATCGGACGGAAGGACCCAGAAGTCTGGCCGCCGGAGATCTATCAGACGTACCTGCCAACCCTGAAAGAATCGCTCGAAACCCGCACTATTCGGTCACTGGAATCCCGGTTTGATTTCCCTGTTGGAGATCAGCGGATACTTTTGATTACCTGTGTGCCCGTCCTCGACGAGGATGGTGACATTCTCGAAGTCATTGGTATTACACATGATATGACCGAGATCAAACAAACGGAGGCGGCTCTGCTGGATGCAAAGGAATTTGCGGAAAATCTGATCCGCACGGCCAACCTGATTTTCGTCCGTCTGGACCACAGCGGTAATGTTCTGCAGATGAACAAGGTGGCTGAAAAGATCACAGGTTACCACCAAGCCGAGATGCTCGGCAGAAACTGGTTCGAAACGCTGGCGCCAAAGCGGCGCTATCCCTATGTGTGGGAAGAGTTTGAACACATCGTAGCCAGCGGCAACGTGCCTGATGTCTTTGAAAACCCCATCCTCACCCGTAATGGTGAGGAGCGCCAGATTATCTGGAAAAACAATACCGTGTCCGAAGGCAGCAAGGTAATCGGAACGATCTCCTTCGGTATGGATATCACCGAGCGTAAACAGGCGGAGACGGCGCTAAAGCAGCGCGAGGCGCAACTGCGTCTGGTGACGAACCACGCGCCGGTGCTGATCGCCCATTGCGGCTATGATCGGCGCTACAAGTTTGTGAACCAGCCTTATGCGGACATGTTCGGCTTATCGGTCGAGGAGATTGTGGGCCGGCATGTTCGGGAAATGCTGGGCGATGCAGCCTACGCCGATGCCAATCCGCACATGGAAGCTGTTCTGGCCGGCAACGCCAACGAATACGACCTCGAGCTGCCCACAACAGCGGGCATGCGGAAGGTAGTGCATGTGAGCTACGCGCCGGAGTGCGATGCTGCGGGTCGCGTGGTCGGTTTCATCGCGGCCATCTCCGACATCACCGAGCGCAGGCATGCGGAGCTGGCGCTGCGCGAATCCGAGGAGAAATTCGCCAACGCATTCCACGTCAGCCCTGCCGCCCTCTCCATCACCCGCATTGCCGACGGGAAATTCCTTGACATCAATGAGGCCTTCCTGCGGCTGTTCGAGTTTGATCGGGCTGAGGTGATCGGTCATACCTCGACCGAGTTGAACATGCTGACCCCGGAAGAGCGCGCTCCCCTCATTGCGGCGCAACTGGCCACGGGCGGACTGAGAAATGCGGAACTGTTGGCGCACGCAAAGAGCGGCAAAGCCGTCAACCTGATGTTCTCTTCCAAGCCCATGAAACTGAGCGGGGAACCCTGCCATATCACGGTCATGATTGACATCACCGAGCGCAAACAGGCGGAGGAGGAGCGGCAAAGGTTCGTCATGCTGGCCGACAGCAGCAGTGAATTCATCGGCATGTGCGACCTCGAATTAAATCCACTCTACGTGAACCCTGCGGGGGTGCGCATGGTCGGGCTTGCCGATAGGGAAGCCGCTTGCCGCGTCAAGGTGCAGGACTATTTCTTCCCCGAGGACCAGCCGTTTATCCAGGAGGAATTCTTCCCACGCGTGTTGCGAGAGGGCCACGGCACGGTAGAAATCCGCTTGCGCCACTTCCAGACCGGTGAACCCATTTGGATGTCCTACTATCTCTTCCATGTGCATGACGCTAGCGGGGCAGTCATCGGCTGGGCCACCGTTAGCCGCGACATCACCGAGCACCGGCGTATTGAAGAGGCGCTGCGCGAGAGCGAGGAGATGTTTGCAACCGCGTTCCGCTCCAGCCCGACCGGAATCGCACTCATGACCTCGAGCGGCCAGTATGTGCGAGTCAACCCAGCGTTTGGCTCGATGTTGGGCTATGAAACCGAGGAAATGATCGGACAAACGGCCGTCAGCCTCGGCATCGTCACCGCGCAGGAGCGGACCCGGATACTGTCGGAATTCGACCGCTTAAACAAGCCTCTCGAAACGACGATTCGCCGCCGCGACGGCAGTTTTCTGGACGTGTTGTTTGCGAACGCAATCACGACGCTGAGCGGTGTCCCACACCTTCTTGGCACGATCATCGACATCACCGAACGCAAGCAGGCGCAGCAGAACCTGATTGATTCCGAGCGGAGATACCGGTCGCTTTTTGAAAACATGAACTCCGGCTTTGCGCTGTACGAGGTCATCCAGGATGATCAAGGCGTTCCGGTGGATCTCGTCATCCTTGCTGCCAACGCCATATTTGAACAAACCACCGGTTTAAATATCCAGGGGGTCATCGGCAAACGTCTGACCCACGTCCTGCCCGGCATCGAAAAGGATGCCGCAGACTGGATAGGGACCTTCGGCCGGGTAGCCCTGACTGGAGAGGCGCGGCAATTTGAGCAAATTTCCGAGAGACTCGGAACCTATTACTCCATTACCGCCTACCAGTCCGGACCGAAGCAATGCGCCGTTGCGTTTCTTGACATCACCGAACGCAAGCAGGCGGAGACGGCGCTGCGCGAGAGCGAGGCTGCCGTTCGCAACAAGCTTAAGGCCATCCTCGAACCAGAAGGTGACCTGGGCGTTCTGCAGCTTGCAGATATCATCGATGTCCCGTCATTGCAGTCCATGCTGGAAAGTTTCTATCAGGCGACTGGCCTGTTGAGTGGCGTTGTCGATAACCACGGGCGAGTACTGGTGAGGGCCGGCTGGCAGGATATCTGCGAGAAGTTCCATAGACGCAATCCCGAGACGCTGAAACACTGTATTGAGAGCGACACCATTCTGGCGCAAGGCGCAACGCCGGGCACATTCAAGACCTACTGCTGCAAGAACAGCATGAGGGATATGGCCTCGCCAATCGAGGTGTCGGGTCAGCATCTGGGCAATATCTATTTTGGACAGTTCTTCTATGCTGACGAAGAGCCGGATGTTGGACTGTTCCGCGAACAGGCCCGCCGGCATGGCTTCGACGAGACAGAATATCTTGCCGCACTCAGCCGGGTACCCCGCTTTAGCCGGAAAACGGTCAAGGAGGTCATGGACTTCTATTCCAAGCTTGCCGAAATGATCTCATCGTTGAGTTTCAGCAACATTCGCCTGGCTAGAACGCTTACCGAGCGTAAACAGGCGGAATTCCAGCTACGACGGATGAATCGGTTCTACACGGCCCTGAGTGAAACCAATCAGATGATCGTGCGGGTCGGCAATGTGGAAACCCTATTTCAACGGACATGCGAGATTGTGGTCGAGTATATCGGTTTCCGGCTGGCCTGGATCGGCATGCCCGATGGCGACCGGTTCCGAGTCGTGGCGGCGGCAGGAGCGGCAACGGAATACCTGGACGATATCCGCATTTCGCCGAAAGCCGACCTGCCGGAAGGCGATGGACCATCGGGCCGGGCGTTTCGCTCCGGCACGCATGATGTCTGTAACGATTTCCTGCACGAACGCAGAACCCGGCTCTGGGCCGACCAGGCCGGGCGCTTCGGCATCCAGGCTGCGGCGGTGTTTCCGCTGCGCAAAATGGGAGAGATCATCGGGGTGCTGAACGTCTATGCCGATGAAGTGAATGCATTCCATGAGCAGGAAATCCATCTGCTGGATGAGATGGCTACCGATATCTCGTTCGCGCTCGATCATCTGCAACAACGTGTCGATTTGCAGGCGAACGTTGCCGACTTGCGCCAGATCAGGGAAGAACTGGAATTGCGCGTGCAACAGCGTACCGCCCAGCTTGAGCAGGCCAAAACGCGAGCCGAGGCGGCCGATCGGGTGAAATCGGCTTTTCTGGCCACCATGTCGCACGAGTTTCGCACGCCGCTAAATTCCATCATCGGTTTTACCGGCATCCTGTTGCAGCGTTTGGCCGGACCGCTCAGTGGAGACCAAACGAAACAGCTCACCATTATCAAAAATGCGGGCCAGCACCTGCTGAGTCTGGTCAATGATGTGCTGGATATCTCCAAAATCGAAGCCGGCGAATTACGTATCGACATCGAGCCGGTCGATCTGCCAAAGCTGCTGCAACGGACAGCGGATAAATTCAGAGTGGAGGCGACCATGCAGGGTCTGAAATTCACCCTTGATGTGGAGCCGGGCATCGGCATGGTCAACAGCAACGAGCGACGGCTCGAACAGGTGCTGAACAACTTCATCGCCAATGCGCTTAAGTTTACCGATCATGGCGAAATCCGGTTGATCTGCCAGCAGGAAGGAGAGAATGTGCGGATCGAGGTGCGGGATACCGGTATCGGCATTGCTGGCGACGACATCGCAAAACTGTTCAAGCCCTTCTCACAACTCGAAGCCAGGCCAATGCGGGTCGCTAAGGGCACCGGTCTTGGCCTGGCGATCTGCCGCCGTATTGTCGAGGCGCTTGGGGGGGAAATAGGGGTGACGAGTACGCTTGGCGTGGGCAGTTGCTTTTACTGCACCCTTCCGGTTCTGGGGAAGCCGTCATGAATATCCTGATTATCGAAGACAACCAGGACAACTTTTATCTGGCGCAATATCTGTTGCAGGCGCACCGCCATACGGTGACCGGCGCCTGCGATGGCACGTCCGGTATCGCCATGGCGCAAGCGCATGCGTTTGACGCCATCCTGTTGGATATTCAATTGCCGGATCTGGATGGCCACGAGGTAGCCCGTCGTCTGGTCCAGCTTCCAGACTGGGGGCACACTCCCATCATCGCGGTCACCTCATTTGCCATGGAGGGAGACCGGCAGAAAGCATTGGCGGCAGGCTGCAGTGGTTATATTGAGAAGCCCATCAATCCGGACACCTTTGTGACGCAGGTCGAAAGTCTCGTGAGAGAGAAGAGGATCGAGTCATGAGCAAAATACTGATCGCCGATGATGATGCCGATTCCAGGGAGTTGCTCAGATACCATGCTGGCCAGCCTCGATCATGGGGTCACGGCTGCGAACAATGGCGCTAAAACACTGGATGACGCAAAGGCAGTGAGCGTTATTGATATCAACGGTATCCACCTTGAGTACCTCCGCCTGTCCTCGATTAATCGGCGAGAGGGAGCGCCGGCCATCCTCTTTCTGCACGAAGGACTGGGTTCGGTTTCGATGTGGCGCGACTTCCCGCAACAGGTGGCCGACGCCGCAGGTTGCGAAGCCATCGTCTTTTCGCGCGAAGGCTATGGCCAATCCGGCTCGGAGCCAGCGCCGCGCACGCCGCGTTATCTGCATCGTCAGGGCATCGAAGTGTTGCCGGCCCTGATCGACGCGCTGGAACTCGACCGGCCGTTGCTCCTCGGCCATTCGGATGGCGGCTCGATTGCTTTACTGTGCGCGGGCGAAACGCAAACGCCCTTGGCGGGGTTAATCGTGATCGCGCCCCATGTCATGGTCGAGGATGTCACCCTCGCCGGCATCCGTGAAGCCGCCAGGTCGGCGCATACGACCGGTCTACGGCAACGATTGACTCGTTACCATTCGGAAAGGAATGCAGCAACCGTGTTTGCCGCTTGGCAGGACATCTGGCTCGATCCTGCCTTTCGTGACTGGAACATTGAATCCTGCCTGCCGATGATCCGCTGTCCGATCCTGGCGATCCAGGGCGAGGGTGACGAATACGCCACCATGGCGCAGATCGATCGTATCGCCGCCCAGGCGCCGCACGTAGATCTCGTCAAGCTGGCCGATTGCCGGCACTCGCCACACCGGGAGCAGCCGCAAGCGGTAATCGACGCCATCGTCGCTTTCATCGACAAAGCTCGTAGCTCGTGTAGGTTGAGGTAACGAAGGAACCCCAACATTCAATCGCACCGCCCCTCGTTGGGGTTCGTACCTCACCCCAACCTACGCTATTATGCTACTCACTCCCCTCGCCCGCTTGCGGGAGAGGGGTTGGGGGAGAGGGCGAAATAGCGATCGGCTCCTGAGTCGTCGGCGGGATTGAATACGTGCAGGTCACATGCGCCACGGGTTCTGGATCGCCGTCCGAATACAGCAGCACTTCACCTACCGCTAATCGCTTGCCTAATTTGAGAATTTGACCCCGGCCAATCAAATCGACCGGCTTGGGGCGGCGCAAAAAATTGCAGGTCAGATTGGTCGTGACGGCCAGCTCCACCCGACCGATCAGACTGAGGACCACCGCGTACATGACAATGTCCGCCAGCGCCATCTGCACCGGACCCGACACCGTGCCGCCGGGCCTGATAAAATCCTCGCGAAAGGGGATGCGGATGCTCGCTTTTCCGGCTTCCAGGCTTTCCACCTGAATACCCAACATTCCCACGAAGGGGACGTGTTCATGCGCCAGTTGTGCAAATTCCGCCTGGGAGATGCGCGCCATAACCATTCACCCCGATTACCGATCATTCTTCGTAAAAAAGCCTCAATCAATCGCGGAATTTCGGTTTGCGCTTTTCCTGAAACGCCCGTACCCCTTCCTGCGATTCTTCGGTGCCGTAGAACAGACTGACCGCCTTCAGGCCCAATGAGGAAATTCCGGCGATGTGGGCAGTATCGGCGTTGAACGAGCGCTTGGCCAACTCCAGCGCAGTCGGGCTTTTCTCCAGGATTTCCGCGCACCAAAGATCCACTTCCGCGTCCAACTCGTCATCGGGAACCGCCTTGTTCGCCAATCCCATTTGCACTGCTTCCGCTGCCGTGTACTGGCGACACAGATACCACACCTCCCGCGCCTTTTTTTCGCCGATCACCCGCGCCATGTAGGCGGTGCCGAATCCAGGGTCCACGGAACCGACCTTGGGACCGACCTGGCCGAACTTGGCCGATTCCGCCGCCAAGGTCAAATCGCACAGCAACGCCAACACATGACCACCGCCGATGGCATAGCCGCGCACCTTGGCGATGACGGGTTTGGGCGCGTCGCGGATCGCGGCCTGCAACTCCTCCAGCGGCAGGCCGATCACCCCGCGCCCATCGTAGTGACCGGCGTGGGCCGATTGATCGCCGCCGGTGCAGAATGCCTTATTGCCAGCGCCGGTCAGGACGATGACGCCAACTGACCGATCCCAACCGGCCTTCTGAAAGGCATGAATCATCTCTTCACAGGTTTGGGCGCGGAAGGCGTTGTATTTATCGGGACGATTGATCGTGATGGTGGCGACACCGTTCTTGATCTCGTACAGAATGTCTTCGTAATCGGCGGTCATGATAGCCCCTTGGTTGGGTGAAAATTTCAGGAACAGTTTTCGTTATTTTGCCGGGTTATCCGGGCTGCATGATCATCGTAGCCAGCAACGTGGCGATGAGGACTGGCGCGTTATCGGCATAAGCAAATACATCGGCGCGTGAAACCGTGATCATCTTCCCAGGTTTGACCACGCGGCCTTCGGCGACGAAGTGGGTTCCAGCCGCTGGCCTGAGCAGGTTGACTTTAAATTCAATGGTAAGAACTTCACTCCCGGCCGGCATTAACGACAGCGCGGCGTATCCGCTGGCGGTATCGGCAAGGGCCGTGGTGGCCGCCGCATGCAGAAAGCCATGTTGCTGGGTCAGGTTGTCCCGATAAGACGCCGAGATGTCGACCGCTCCAGGTTCAACGCGATCCAGCGTCGCGCCCATCATCTTCATGAACCCTTGCTGTGCAAAACTCGTTCGTACCACCGAGGCAAAATCAGGATCATATGGAGTAAAGCTCATGACTGAGAAATCACCCCATCGGACGCGAACCGGTTAATCTCGGCTGCGGAAAACCCCCATTCCGTCAGCCAGTCGCTTGAAGCGTCAACAGGCGATCCTGGCGCACTCTGAATCGTGGCGGGGGTGCGGCTGAATCGTGGCGCAGGCGCCGGTTGCACGAGACCGGCGTGCTCGACAAAGGTTTGCCGGGCCTGGTTATGCGGGTGAGTGGGCGCTTCGTCCAGGCTGAGCACCGGTGTCACGCAGGCATCGCTGTCCTCGAACAGCGCGCACCATTCGTCGCGGGTCCTGGTTCGCAAAGCCGCACGCAGGCGCTCTTTCATGGTCGGCCAGGATTTTGGGCGCCATTGCTGCCTGGGATCAGGATCGGCAACACCGCAACCTTCAAGCAGGATGCGGTAAAAGTGGGGCTCGATAGGCCCCACCGCCAGCCACTTGCCATCGGCGCACTGGTAGGTGTCGTAAAAATGGGCGCCACCATCGAGAAAGTTGCTCTCCCGCTCGTCGGTCCAGAATCCCATCGCCTTCAGGCTGTAGATGGCGGCCATCAGCAGGGCGGAACCATCGGTCATGGCCGCATCCACCACCTGCCCCTGCCCGGAACCGCGAGCTTCGATCAGGGCGGCCAGGATGCCGACGACCAGCAGCATGGCCCCGCCGCCATAATCGGCGATCAGATTCAAGGGCGGAACAGGCCCGCCGTCCGCCCGGCCGATGGCGTGCAGCGCGCCGGACAAGGCCAGATAATTGATGTCGTGACCGGCGGTTTGCGCCAGCGGCCCGGTCTGACCCCAACCCGTCATGCGCCCGTAGACCAGTTTCGGGTTCCGCGCCAGGCAGACCTCCGGCCCCAGGCCCAGGCGCTCCATGACGCCGGGCCGGAATCCTTCAATCAGCACGTCAGCGTGTTCGATCAGACGCAGCGCCGCCGCCACGCCGGCAGGGGTTTTCAGATCGAGCCGGATGATTCGTCGCCCCCGGTCGGGGATGTTCTTTTCCGGCGCAAACAGGTTGGCTTCCGGCGCGTTGGCCTCACGTTTGATTTGCACGACCTCCGCCCCCAGGTCGGAGAGCAACATGCCGGAAAAGGGCACTGGCCCGAGTCCGGCAAATTCGACGACCTTGATTCCTCTTAAGGGTCCCATTGCGTATCTCCAGACGATCAGTCGGCCACCACCGCCCGACCGATGACCCAGCGTTGAATATCGGACGCACCTTCGTAGATCTGCGTCACTCGGACATCTCGATAGATGCGTTCCACGGGAAAATCGGTACTGTAGCCATAGCCGCCGTGGATCTGGATGGCGTCCGAGCAAACCCGCTCAGCCATCTCGGAAGCGAACAGCTTGGCCATGGAGGCTTCCTTCAGACAGGGCCGGTCGGCATCCCGCAGGCTGGCGGCATGCCAGACCATCTGCCGGGCCGCCTCGATTTGGGTCGCCATGTCGGCCAGGCGGAACAGCACCGCCTGATGTTCGACGATGGGGACGCCGAATGTCTCTCGGTCCTTGGCATAATGGACCGCTGCCTCGAAAGCGGCCCGGGCCATGCCCACGGACTGGGCGCCGATGCCGATGCGGCCGGCTTCCAGGTTGGACAAGGCGATCTTATAGCCTTCCCCCTCCTGGCCAAGCAGATTTTCGACCGGGACCCGGCAGTTCTCGAAGAGAATCTGCGCGGTATCGGAGGCATGCTGCCCCATTTTTTCCTCCAACCGGGCCACGATGTAGCCGGGCGTGTCGGTCGGGACCAGGAAGCAGGAAATGCCTTTCTTACCGGCGGACCGATTGGTCACGGCGAAGACGATGGCGAGCTGGCCTTCCTTGCCGGTAGTGATGAATTGCTTGACGCCATTCAGAACCCAGTCGTCGCCCTCCCGCCGCGCCGTGGCGCGGATGGCGGCGGCGTCGGAGCCGGTGTGGGGTTCGGTGAGGCAGAAGCACCCCAGCCATTCCCCCCGCGCCAGCCGAGTAAGGTAGCGTTCCTTCTGGAGATCGGTTCCGTAGTTCAGCGTAATCCCGCAGGCGAGCGAATTCTGCACGCAGACGATAGTGGAAGTGGCCCCGTGGCCGGCAGCGATCTCTTCGATGGCCAGCACCATCGACAGATAATCCAGGCCCGCGCCGCCCCATTGTTCCGGGACTAACATGCCCATCACCCCCAGTCCGGCCAGTTCGTTCAGGGCTTCGCGGGGAAAGGTACGGGTGCGTTCCCATTCAGCCGCATTGGGCGCGAGTCGCTCCCGGCTGAATTGCCGCAAGGTGTCGCGGATCATTTCCTGTTCTTGGGTAAGAATCATCAGTCCATCCTTCTTGGAATGCGCAAGCTATTTTGCGCCCATGCGGATGGCGCCATCGAGGCGGATCACCTCGCCGTTAAGGTAGCTGTTTTCAAGGATATGGCGCACCAGACTGGCGAACTCGGCCGGCTTGCCGAGACGGGAAGGAAACGGGACCATTTTACCCAGCGAGTCCTGCACCTCCTGGGGCATGCCCAGCAGCATGGGGGTTTCCATAACGCCGGGCGCGATGGTCATCACTCGGATGCCGTGGCGGCTGAGTTCCCGGGCAATCGGCAGCGTCATCGCCACCATGCCCCCCTTAGACGCCGCATAGGCCGCTTGGCCGATCTGGCCCTCGAAGGCGGCCACCGATGCCGTATTAACGATGACGCCGCGCTCGCCGGCTTCGTCGGGTGCATTGCGCGTCATGGCGGTAGCTGCGTGGCGAATCATGTTGAACGCGCCGATCAGGTTGATTTGCACCACCCTGGCGAAAGTCGCCAGCCCGAGCGGTTCGCCCTTGCTCAAGACCTTTTCCGCTGGCGCGATGCCGGCACAGTTGACCAGGCCGTGCAGAGCCCCGAACGCGCTCGTGGTCGCGTCGACCGCTGCCCGGCCGCTTGCCTCGTCGGCCACGTCGGTAAAAACGAATCGGGCGGCTGGACCGAGTTCGGCGGCGAGTGTCTCGCCCGCTTCCTGGTTCATGTCGGCCATGGCTACCCGGCCGCCGCCGGCGACGAGCATTCGCGCGGTGGACGCCCCGAGACCGGAAACGCCGCCGGTGATGAGAAAAACCTGGTGATCGATATTCATGGTCATACTCCGCATGACGCCGTCATTTATTCTGCTAGAGTCGGAGTCATTCTAAGAGAGCGCTTGGGTGATCCTCCATGCGAAAATCCGCCAAATCATTTGGAAGTTTTTGCAACTGACGTTGATGAGGCGGCAGGAAAAGCCGTGGATAAAGATACGGTATCGATCTGTTTTGTGAAGGAAGCCGTTTATGGCGCTTCCCAGCGCGGGCTGGATGTGGATGCCATGCTACGCAGCGCCGGGATCTCGCCGGATTTGCTCGAACTACCCGATGCACGGGTATCGGCGTCGCATTACGGCGTTTTGTGGCACGTCGTGGCGCGCGCCCTGGACGACGAATTGTTCGGGCTCGACAGTCATCCCATGCACCATGGGAGCTTCAAATTATTGTGCTTCGCGGTGCTCGGCGCCGGGACATTGGAAAAAGCGATACGGCGCGCGCTCGATTTTCTGGCCCTGGTGTTGGACGACACCAGGGGTCGGCTTGGCATCGAGGGTTCGGAAGGCACCATCATCTTGGACTGCCCGAAGACCCTGCCCCGACTGTTCGCGCACGGCACCCTGTTGATGATCCTGCACGGTCTGATGTGCTGGCTGGCCAACCGGCGCCTGCCCATCTTGAAAACCGCTTTCATGCAGCCCAGCCCCGATCACGCCGATGAATATCGGTTGCTGTTCGGTCCCCAAACCCGCTTCGGCGCGCCCGATACCACCCTGGTTTTCGATGCCGAGCATCTGGCCTTGCCGATTCGACGCGACGAGGCCGCTCTACGCGAGTTTCTCCGCAATGCGCCGGCTAATTTCCTGATCAAGTACCGCAACTCCCACAGTCTTTATGCCCGCATCCGCAAACGCTTGCAGCGCGCCCCCGCGCCGGAATGGCCCGAATTCGAGGCCGTTGCCCGAGAGCTTCATATGTCGCCCTCGACGCTTCGGCGCAAACTGGAAAGCGAAGGGCAAATGTTCATGGCGATCAAGGATTCCCTGCGCCGGGACATGGCCATCGAACAGTTGTGCCATTCCCAACGCAATATTCTGGATATCGCCTTGGAACTGGGCTTTTCTGAAACCAGCGCTTTCTATCGGGCTTTCAAGTCGTGGACGGGAACATTGCCCGGAAAATATCGGCGAGACAGTAAGCAGGCAGGCAAGAATTCTATAATGGACTCCGAATTTCGGATCGGTAAATTCCGCTGATCGTATTCCTGCTCCATGCCATTTTCAAAAGATGAGAATGCCATAAGGCCATAATCGACACCAAGGAGACTGATGTGAGTTACACCGTTACCGTATCGTTCGACCGCGGCAGGGAATACGAAATCATGTTGCACGATGGCGATATGCAGGGCATGGACAAGGATCAGGCACGCGCCTGGCTGGCCGGGGAATTCGAGGAGATGGGGTGCATACCGTCCAATCCGACAGGCAAGATCCTGCTTCTCGACATGATCCTGAATGTCGCTATGTATGGCGGCGAGGAACGCTTCGAGGAGGGGGGCGAGTGGGCCAGGAACTATGCGATAGCGATTGCGGTATCCCTGGAACGCCTGGCCATCAGGGTGGATGTCGCGAACTTCCTTGTTGGTTGAACCCGCCTGACCCGAGGCTGGAAACATTTTACCCAGCGTCCGGCTGCCACCGACTTTGCGCCCGCTGCTTACACTGTGCTGACAACAGAAAAAGGCTTACCGGGTTGATCTCGGTAAGCCTTTGGTTTATATGGTGGCCAGGGACGGAATCGAACCATCGACACGCGGATTTTCAGTCCGCTGCTCTACCAACTGAGCTACCTGGCCTTGAGGTGTGCGGTGCAAAAGAGGGGCGTATTTAAGCAGCTTGTCATGCGAGCGTCAAGATCGTCACGCTTCCGGTGGGACGTAGCCCTCCGGCGGCGCGGTACCCTCGCCGAAGAAAAACTGCTCCATCTGCTCCTCCAGAAACTGGCGGGCCTTGAGCTCGAACGGCGTCAGTCGGTACTCGTTGATCAGCATGGTTTGATGGCGCAGCCACTGCTGCCAGGCCGCTTTCGAGACGTGTTCGAAAAGCCGCTTGCCCATCTCCCCAGGATAGGGCGGGCGGTCCAAACCCTCGGCCTCGACGCCGAGCTTGATGCATTTCACCATTCGAGCCATCGCTGATTCCCATCGTTTTACAGTTCGCTTGCCAATGCCGCCAGCAGCCGCCGCACCGGCGCGGCCACCCCGCGACCGTCAGGGTGGCGGGTGTTATACCAGACAAAGCGTTCCCCTTCCATCGCCAAGCCGCACTGACCGGTCACCCGCGCCGGCACCGGCGTAATCTCGAGACGAAAGTGACTGAAACCGTGCCGCACCACGGTCCACGGCCGCTCGGCGATAATCGTCAGCCCCAACCGCTCCCGGCACCAGTCCGCGATATCGCATTCCAACGCACATTCGGGAAAGCTCCACAACCCGCCCCAGATCCCCAGCGGCGGCCGGCGTTCCAACAGCACTTCGCCATCCGCCGCGCGCAACAACAGCATTCGGGTGGCCCGCACCGGCAAATCCCGTCGTGGTCGGGGCGCCGGCAGATCCGCCGTCCGTCCCTGTTGGCGCGCGGCGCAGGCCTCCGTCAACGGACAATCCTGACAGCGTGGCCGGCGCGGCGTGCAGACCGTCGCGCCGAGATCCATCATCGCCTGGGTATAGTCGGCCACCCGTTCGACCGGCGTGTAGCGCTCGGCCAGATTCCACAGCGTCGCCAGGACGCGCGACTGGCCCGGCCAACCCTCGACCGCCGCGAATCGCGCCAACAGGCGCTTGACGTTGCCATCCAGAATGGGCTGGCGCTGTCCGGCCGCCAGGGCGAGAATGGCCCCCGCCGTCGACCGACCGATGCCCGGCAGCTCTTGCAGGATCGCGTTGTCCAACGGCAACTCCCCGCCATGCCGGTCGAGCAGAATTCGCGCCGCCTGGTGCAGGTGGCGGGCACGGGCGTAGTACCCCAACCCGGCCCACAGCCGCAACACCTCGTCCGGTTCGGCTGCGGCCAGCGCCCCGACATCGGAGAAGCGCGCCAGGAAGCGCCGGTAATAGGGGATCACCGTCGCCACCTGGGTCTGTTGCAGCATGATCTCCGACACCCAAACCCGGTATGGCGTGGGATCTTCTTTCCAGGGCAACTGCTGGCGGCCGTGCGCGTCGAACCATTCCAGCACGCGCCGGCCAAATTCGGCGGGATCCATCATTCACCTTCGCCATTGCCAACGAGGATTTCGATCATGGCACGCATTCTGATCGCCGGTTGCGGCGATGTCGGCACAACCCTGGGCCTGAGGCTGCACGCCGCCGGACATGAAGTCTGGGGCTTGAAACGGAGTCTCCACGGTCTGCCGCCCGGACTCCAGCCGCTAGCCGCCGACCTCGCCGACCCGGCGACCCTGACGGTGTTGCCGCCGGCCCTGGATTACCTGGTCTACAGCGCCGCCGCCGCCGGTTTCAGCGAAGCCCTGTATCAGGCGGCCTACGTCGCCGGGGTCCGCAATCTGCTGGACGCCTTGCGCCAAGGCGGGCAACACCCCAAGCGGCTGTTGTTGACCTCCAGCACCTCGGTCTACGCCCAACATCGGGGCGAATGGGTGGACGAGGATTCGCCGGCCGTCGCCGAAAGCTTCTCGGGCCGTTGCATCCGCGCCGGCGAACAACTGCTGTGGGACAGCGGTTGGCCGGCGGTGGTGGTCCGTTTCGGTGGAATCTACGGGCCCGGCCGCACCCGCCTGATCGACAGCGTCCGCGACGGCACCGCCACCTGTCCCGCCGGAGCGCCGGTGTTCACCAATCGCATCCACCGCGACGACTGCGCCCAGGTGCTGGAACACCTGCTGCTCCTGCCGGACCCGGCGCCGTTGTACCTTGCCGTCGATGACGATCCAGCCCCGTTGGCCGAGGTGCTGAGCTGGCTGGCGATCCAACTGGGAATGCCGGAACCGTCGGTGGGAGCCTGTCCCGCGCTGAAGCCGGGTTCCAAAAACCGGCCCGACCGCGCGCTGCGCCAGCGCGCCAGCAAGCGCTGCCGTAACGCCCGGCTACGAGGCAGTGGGTTCCAATTTCACTATCCGAGCTACCGGGATGGTTACGCCGCCCTGCTGCGCGCGGCGGCGGCCAGTCCGCCCGATCAGAATGCCGTGTCGGCGAAATCGTAGCTCATCTCGCGGTCGGGGCGCTGCAGGAAAAAGCCCTGAATCAGATCGACGCCCAGCGACCACAGGATCGGCATGGACTTCACATCCTCCACCCCGCCGACGACGGTCGCCGCCCCCAGCACTTCCAATTCCTTCACCAACGCCCGAAGCTGCGCCTGTTTTGTGGGGTCCTTGACCAGATTGTTGACAAAATACATGTCCAGCTTAACGTAGTCGGCCCCCAGGTTCTTGAGCAAGCCCAGCGAATCCGCCCCCCGGCCGAAGCGGTCCAGGCAAAACCCGCAACCCAGCAGCTTGATGCCGCCCAGAAAACCGAACATGTCGCGCAGGCTGCGCTCGGCGGTCGATTCGGCCACCGCGAAAACGAGGTGCTGCGCCTCGACCCCGGTCTGTTCCAGCCGCTCCCGCAACCAGCCGCTGAGCGTCCGATCCTGCATCGTGATCGGCAGGATCTTGATGAACAGCGTGGTCGTTTGCCGCCGCTGCTGCAACATCTCCAGAGCGTGATCGATGACCCAGCGATCCAGCGTTTGCCCCAATTGATGGTTGTACACCACGCCGAATACGCTTCCCGGCACCACTTCCTGCCCCTCGTTGTCGCGCAGGCGCAGCAGCACTTCGTAGCGCTCGTTGGTATCGCCGCGCATGCTGGCGATGGGTTGGAACAGCAGCCAGAGCCGTTCGTGCTCGATGATTTCCTCGACCTGCTCGATCACCCGCGCCCGCGACGACGCCTCGCGATCGCGCTTGACCGTGCTGGTGTCCTGCTGCACGTAGAGGCGCTCTCCCTTCGCTTCCCGCGCCAGACCGCAGGCCGAATCGGCGCGCTGGATCAGCATGAGGTGATCCTGGCTGCGGTCGGTGGCGGTCGCCACGCCGATGCTGGTCCGCAGCAACAGGGCGTGCTCGCCGACCTTGTAGAATCCGGTCTCCAGTACGTCGCGGATGCGCCGCACCAGCTTGAGCAGCGGTTCGCCGAGCAAATTGGGCACCAGCACCGTGAAAATGGCATCGCTGAACCGCGCCGCCTGCTGCTCGTAGTTGAGCAGTTGCCGCAACCGGCTGGCCGCCTGCCCCACCACTTCGTCGGCGGTCGCCACCCCGGCGGAATCGCGGATGGAGCGCAGGTTGTCCATCATGATGAACACCAGCGCCACCGATTGAATCCGCAGGCCCAGAGTCTCGATCATCCGCTCCAGCAGAGCCAGGAACCGCTGACGGTTGAACAGGCCGCTGACCGCGTCGTTATCGCTCAGCAGGCTCAGCTTGACGCGAGTGGCCCGCGCCCGGTGCAATCGCTGCTTGACTTCCCAGCACAGATAACTGGCCGGCACCGGCTTGGCCAGCAGACTGGCGCCCGGCGCATCCAGATTCATCAGGTAATGCGCCGTGTCCGCCGGGAAGCACAGCAGGATCATCGGCAGAATGTCGAACTCCCGGTGCTGGGCGATCACCCGAGCCAGCTCCGAGCCGCTGATCTCCTTGATATCCAAATCGATGATCAACAGATCCGGCCGGAAATGGTGGATTTCCTGCAGCACCTGCAAGGGTTGGATCACGACCCGTGGCGTGATGCCCTGCTCCTCGAGCGCGCCCGCCATTTCCCAGGCCTCGGCCGGCCGGTCGTTGATGATCAGAACCCGGTAATACCCCTGTGCGGTTTGGGGCAGCAACAGCTCCCGCAATACCCCGAGCACTTCGTCGCTATCGTAGGGTTTGTTGAAGTACGCGGCGCTGCCGGCCCGCACCGCGTCCAGCCGGGCGGCCATGTCGTTGCGCTCGGCCAGAAACAAAACCGGCGCCCGCAACCGAATCTGGCTGCGTAGCGTGGCGATCAACTTGAACGCCGGCTCCGGTCCCTCGGGAAAATCCACGTCCACGATGACGGCGCCAGGGATCCGTTCCTGCAAGCGCTGCTCGGCCTCGTCCAGGCTGGTTATTTTCCGCACCCGATAGGCGGAATCCTCGAGTTTGGCCACCAAATGCGGTTTCTCATCCGGGGCGATCACGAAGATTTCCGGCTGCGGCGCCAGCAGCGGGCGGGTGCGCGGTTCCTCGACCGCGCCGGAGACATTATCCGCTAGCAGGTAGCGCAGAGCGTCGAGCAACGCCGTCAGTCGCTGACGCTCCGCCTCGTGGGGAGTCGTGCCGGTGGCCGCGCAGACTTTGACATGATGCTCCAGTTGCGTGGCCAGATTGATCAGGCGTTCGCCCCCGTAATCCCGCGCGTTTTGCAACATATCCTGCGCCAGGCGCGCCAGCATCGCGAACGACTTGGGGTTCCACTTGACGTAGTACAGCTTCTGCCACAAATCTTCGGTCAGCTTCAGGTGATTGACCAACCTGAGGCGCTGGCTGTCCTGATTTTTAGCCTGATTCATGGCCGATCTCCCTAACGCTAATCATTATTCCGAATCGGGGCATCGAAGGTATGTGTTCGGGACGCTTGCCTTCCCTGTCGCACCGCCGGCGGTCGATTTTACCCCAGGCCACCGGGGCGGCGAACCCTCAACGCTCGACCTGACTCACATCCCGCACCGCGCCGCGGGCGGCGCTGGTGGTCATGGCGGCATAGGCCCGCAACGCGGCGGATACCGGCCGCTGGCGGCTGGCTGGCTTCCAGGCCGCCGCGCCCCGCGCCTGCATCGTCGCCCGCCGCCGCGCCAATTCCCCATCGCCGACCGCCAGGTGGATGCGGCGGCCGGGGATATCGATCTCGATGAGATCCCCTTCCTCTACCAGGGCGATCGCCCCCCCCTCGGCCGCTTCGGGGGAGACGTGACCGATCGACAGCCCCGAGGTGCCGCCGGAGAAGCGGCCGTCGGTGATCAGCGCGCAGACCTTGCCCAGACCCCTGGACTTGAGATAGCTGGTCGGATACAGCATTTCCTGCATGCCGGGACCGCCGCGCGGACCTTCGTAGCGGATCAGCACCACGTCGCCCGCCTGAATCCGACCACTCAGAATCGCCGCCACGGCGTCTTCCTGGCTTTCCACCACCCGCGCTGGTCCCTGGAACACCAGGCTGTCTTCGTCCACCCCGGCGGTTTTGACGATGCAGCCGTCCTCGGCCAGATTGCCGTACAGCACCGCCAGGCCACCGTCCTGCGAATAGGCGTTCGCCCGGTCGCGGATGCAGCCACCTTGCCGGTCCAGGTCCAGGCTGGGCCAGCGGGTGTCCTGGCTGAACGCCTCCTGCGTGGGGATGCCAGCCGGACCGGCAGAGTAGCGCAGCCGCGCCTCGTCCCAGGAGGTTGGCCGGGCGACGTCCCAGCGATCCAGCGCCTCGGCCAGCGTTTCGCCGTGGACGGTGCGGGCGTCGCGGTGCAGCAACCCGGCGCGGTCCAGCTCGCCGAGGATGGCGATCACGCCGCCAGCCCGATGTACGTCCTCCATGTGGTACTTCTGGGTGGCGGGCGCGACCTTACACAGATTCGGCACTTGCCGCGACATCCGGTCGATGTCGCGCATGGTGAACGCCACCCCACCCTCTTGGGCGGCGGCCAGCAGGTGCAGCACGGTGTTGGTGGAGCCGCCCATGGCAATGTCGAGGCTGATGGCGTTCTCGAAGGCGTCGAAGGTGGCGATGCCGCGCGGCAGCACCGAGGCGTCACCCTGCTCGTAATAGCGCCGGGTCAACTCGACGATGCGCCGGCCGGCTTCCAGAAACAGCTCCCGGCGGTCGGCGTGGGTGGCCAGCAGCGAGCCGTTGCCGGGCAGGCTCAGGCCCAGCGCCTCGGTCAGACAGTTCATGGAATTGGCGGTGAACATGCCGGAACAGGAACCGCAGGTCGGACAGGCCGATCGTTCGATCTGGGTGACGTCTTCGTCGCTCACCCGATCATCGGCGGCGGTGACCATGGCGTCCACCAGATCCAGTTTCACCTCCTGGTCGGCCAAGCGGGTCTTGCCGGCTTCCATCGGCCCGCCGGAGACGAAAATGGCCGGGATGTCGAGCCGCAACGCGGCCATTAACATGCCCGGCGTGATCTTGTCGCAATTGGAGATGCACACCAGCGCGTCGGCGCAGTGGGCGTTGACCATGTATTCCACCGAATCGGCGATCAGCTCGCGCGAGGGCAGCGAGTACAACATGCCGCCGTGCCCCATGGCGATACCGTCATCGACCGCGATGGTATTGAACTCCTTGGCGATGCCGCCAGCCCGTTCGATCTCGCGCGCCACCAGTTGTCCCAGATCCTTGAGATGAACGTGACCGGGCACGAACTGGGTGAAGGAATTGGCGATCGCGATGATCGGCTTGCCGAAGTCGCCGTCCTTGACGCCGGTGGCTCGCCACAGGGCGCGGGCGCCCGCCATGTTGCGGCCGTGGGTGGTAGTGCGGGAACGATAGTCGGGCATGGGAGAACTCCACGAGGCAGGAAACCGGGTCTGGACCCTCAGCAAAGACCGCCGAGCGCCTGGAAAATTCGTATGCGTTCACCCCTCCCCACAACCCCCTCCCATGAGGGGAGAAGGAGCCCCATGACCCGTTCGTTCTGCAGTGCGTTCTCTCCCTTGTGGGGGAGGGCCGGGGTGGAGGTGCGAACGGTTGCGAAAAGTCTACGTCAATTTCCAGCTCTTGTGACATGGATCGGCGGGCGGTGGTCCGGCAGCCGGTATCGGACCCGATGCGCCACGAGCGGTCGCGCCGGATCGTCCGCCCGATGGCGTTAGCCGTTGCCTGGCGCGGCGCCGTCGGGGCCGGCGTTTCCGGTCGCCATCAGTGCGTCGAGCGCCGCCACCAGCGCCGCCGTCGGCCGGTCGTGGAACACGCCGCAAGCCGGTCCCAAAGCTGGGTCCATGCCGCGCAGGAACAGGTAGAACACACCGCCGAAATGCCGCTCGTAGTCGTAGTCCGGCAGTCGCAACCGTAAGTAACGGTGCAGCGCCACGGTGTAGATCAGGTATTGTAGCGGATAGGCTTCGCGGGCCATGGCCTCGTCCAGGCGCTCGCGCCGGTAGGCCGCCGGTTCCGCGCCGAGCCAGTTGGACTTGTAATCCAGCAGCCAGAACCGTCCGTCGGCCTCGAACACCAGGTCGATGAAGCCCTTCATGTAGCCGCGCAGGGGGTTGAATTCCAGGGTTTCGATCATCTCCCGGAACGGGCCGGCGGCGTAGCCATGCCGCTCCAGCACCCGCCGCAAGACATCGGCGCGCAGCCTGGCGAGCGGGTAGGTGAATTCCAGTTCGTTCAAGCGCCGATCCGGCGTCACGCTCGCCAGCCGCAGCCCGGAGGGATTCAAGGGCGTCGCCAGCACCCGCCGCGTCAGATCCGCCACCACCGGCGTCCATTCCGTCGCATCCAGCCCGTGGCTTTCCAGCGTTCGGCCAACCAGCGCTTCCAGGCGCTCGTCTTCGCTCTGGGTGAAATCCAGCCGCTCGAACAGGGTGTGCAGGCAGATGCCGGCCCGGGCGCCGCGCGGAAATTCGAAAAGGCTTTTGATGGGCGCGGTGGCGGCGGTTTTCAGCGCCGCTTCGGGAATCGTGGCGGTCATATCGTAGTCGGGCGCTTCGACCGAATAGCCGGCGGTCAGCGCGGTAAAGCTGCCGATCCGCCAGAACTCCGACAGCGATCCGGCAAACGCGCGCGCTTGCAATTCCGGTTCCGTCGTCGCGGGCGGCTGATAGCGCGCGCCGGATTCCGTCGGCAGCGGCGCGATGGCGACCGTCTCGCCCGTTGCGGCGAATACGGTTTGCAAATCGCCGCGCAGCGCCGGCGCCGTCAGGTCTTTAAAGCGCTGTCGGGCCACTTCCAGCCGGTCCTGGGACGGTCCGATCACCGGCGGGTGGTGCAGTAACCAGGCCGGCGGCGCGGTCTCGGCGTCCTTAATCTTGCCCCAGACCAGGGTGCAGCGGTGTTTGGCGCGGGTCAGGGCGACGTAGAACAGCCGCAGGTTCTCGGCCATTTCCTCGCGACGGGCGTGCTGGTGGGCGGGGTGCTCTTCATTCGCGCCGACGACGAGAGTGGCGTGGTTTTTGTCGTTGGGATCGTGATACAGCAGAGTCGTGCCGCTTTTCCCGTCGGCGTGCAAGCGGCCATCCCACAGGAAGGGGCAGAACACCAGCGGATATTCCAGTCCCTTGCTCTTGTGGATGGTGACGATCCGTACCAGGTTTTCATCGCTTTCCAACCGCAACTGCTGTTCTTCATCCCGGTTGGCCGGGGCGCGGCGGCGGTCGCCGAGCCATTTGAGCAGGCCCGCCATGCCGGGATAGGTCCGGCCGGCGACGTGCAGCAATTCGGCCAGATGCAGCAGGTTGGTCAAGCGCCGTTCGCCGTCGCGGAAGGCCAGCAGCCGTTGCGGCACGCTCTCGCCGGTCAGCCAGGCGCGGAAAAAGCGCATGAAACCGTGCTCGCGCCACAACTGCCGATAGTCCTGAAACTTTTCCAGCCAGGCTGTCCAATCCTGCTCCGCCTCGCGCAACTGGTGCAGATCCTCGCCGCTCAGGCCGAACAGATCGGAGGCCAGCGCCGTCCGCACCCGGCCCTCGTCGCCCGGCTCCGCCACCGCCGCCAGCAGCCATTCCAGTTGCAGCGCCTCGTCGGAGACGAACACGCTGTCGTCGGCGTGCTGGACGCTGGGCACGCTCAGCCGCAGCAGCTCGTTGCGGATCAAGCGTCCTTGCCGGTGGCTGCGCACCAGCACGGCGATGTCGCCGCCAGCCAGCGGCCGGTCGCCGATCTGGGCCTGATCGCGCGCGCCCAGATTCAGCAGGCGGGCGATTTCGGCGGCGGTGGCCCGCGCGGCCTGATGGTTGGCGGCGCCCTTGTCCATCGGCCGCTCGCCGTCGGGCTCCAGCAACCAGATTTGCAGCGGCGGCTCCGGCCGTCCCTGAATCCACAGCGGTTCGCGCTGTTTCCCTTCGGCCGGAATCGCCGGATGGAAGGGGATGCCGTCGAACAAAAACGGCCGCTCCCCGACCGCGCCGAATACCGCGTTCAATGCGGTCAGCAGGCGCGGGTCGGAGCGCCAGTTCACGTCGAGGGTGTGGCGGTTGGAGTCGATGGTGTCGTGGCGGGCGGCCAGGTAGGCGAAGATGTCCGCGCCGCGAAAGCTGTAAATGGCCTGCTTGGGATCGCCGACCAGGAACACCGGTTTGTCGGCATCGGTGTAGATGCGGCGAAAAATCTCGTACTGCACCGGGTCGGTGTCCTGAAATTCGTCGATCAGGGCAGCGGCGTAGCGGTGGCGCAGGGTTTCCACCAGCACCGCGCCCTGTTGGGGATGGTGCAGCGCCGTGTGCAGGTCGAGCAGCAGGTCGTCGTAGGATTGCACCTGTTGCCGCCGCTTGCGGGTGGCCAGCTCGGTGTTGCACCAGGCCAGCAGCTTGACGGGAATCTGATGCCGGCAGTAATCCACCAATGCTTCGCAGGCGGTTTTCAGCGTTTCGCAGGCGTCGAAAAACAGATGCTGGGGGGCAGTTTTGCCCTTGTTGGTCGAGGCTTGCAGTTTGGTGGCGGTGAATTGCGCGAACTTGTCGAACAGGGCGAGCTTGGGCGTTTCCGCCGTCAGATAGGCGTCCATCGCTTCCAGCCAGCCGGGGATGTGTTTCAAGCCATATTTCTGCCGGTTGAGGCTGGATGATTCGAGTAGCAGTTTGGCGATTGCGGCGCGATCCCGCGACCAGAGGGCGCGGGCTTGCTGGAATGCGGCGACGAAGGCATGTTCCAGCGCCGGACCGTCCATTTCCCCGCCCGGCATGGTCACGCGCAGGTACGGCTTGCCCAAGTAGCGTTCGATCTGAGCGCGCAACTTGTCCGGACTGGAGCGCTCGTCCAGAAAGTATTGCACCACCAGCGGCGAGCCAGCGTAGAACTCCCGCCGCCAGAAATCCTCGACGATCTCTTGCAGCAGGTCGCCGGTATCGGCCATCAACTCGGTCTCGAACGACAGGCCGCTTTCGAAGGCGTTGTCGCCGAGCGCCCGCTTGCAGAAGCCGTGAATGGTGAAGATCGCTGCCTCGTCGAAACCGCGCACGGCGTTGCTCAGCCGGCGGATGGCGATTTCCCGATCCGGCGACAGATCGAGTAGGCGGGTGGCGAGTTCGTCGTGCTCGGCGGCGCGGCCGCGCAGGAAGGCGGCGCGGATGGCGCTCAACCGGGCACGGATGCGGTCACGCAGTTCCTTGGTGGCGGCGTTGGTGTAGGTCACCACCAGGATGCGGCTGACCGGAATGCCGGCCTCAACCACCAAGCGCGCGTACAGTGCGGTGATGGTGTAGGTTTTACCGGTACCGGCGCTGGCTTCGATCAGATTAAAGCCGGCCAGCGGGGTATAAAGCGGGTCGAGGCGTTGCATGTTGGGTGTCGCAAACGGGAGTTTTAGCGGACAGCATACCTGCTTGGGTTCCCTCGTGCTCCGATGGAAAGAGGTTGGGGTATGAAAAATGTCCGGGATCGAAGCCTGGGCAATTTACGATCGAGCCTTGATATGACCAGGATAGCCACGATGACCGAAAATGCCAGTCCAAAGAATGCCTTGCCAGCTCAAAATGCGGGTGGCGGCGAGAATTTGGCCCTGTCGGCTCTGTACGGGCAGGGTGCGTTGACCGATCTGGATGTGCATTTCGCCCTCTTCATGAACCGGCTGGCCGGTGGAAGCTCGCCGGAACTGGCGCTGGCGGCGGCGCTGGCCAGCCACGCCAGCGGGCAGGGCGATATCTGCATCAATCTGCGCCAGTGGGCGCGGCGGCGGTCATGGAGCGCTGGGGAGGAACCGGTCGAACCACCGCCGTTCGCACCGCCGCCGGCCGGCGACTGGCTGGCGAGCTTGCGCGCCAGTTCGGTGGTGGGTCGTCCGGGGGAGCGCCAGCCGTTGGTACTCGACCGGCGCGGCCGACTGTACCTGTACCGCTATTGGGAATACGAACGGTGCCTAGCCGACGATCTGCTGTGGCGGTCTCAGGCGGCCTCGCCGACCGTGAATGAAGCACGGTTGCGCGCCGATCTGGACCGGTTGTTTCCGCGCCACCCGCAACTGAACGGTCCGGACTGGCAAAAGGTGGCGGCAGCGGTGGCGGCGCTGAAGCAGGTCTGCGTGATTTCCGGCGGACCCGGCACCGGCAAGACCAGCACGGTGTTGCGCATCCTGGCACTGCTGGCCGGACAGGCGTGCGAGCGGCCGTTGCGTATCGCCCTGGCCGCGCCGACCGGCAAGGCGGCGGCCCGCTTGCAGGAGTCGATCCGCGCCGCCAAACCGGCGCTGGATCTGGACGCGGAACGGTTGGCGCAAATCCCCGAAGAGGCGTCTACCCTGCACCGCCTGCTCGGCGCCCGGCCGGATTCGGTCTATTTCCGCTACAACCATGACAACCCGCTGCCGCTGGACGTGCTGGTGGTGGACGAGGTGTCGATGGTGGGTTTGGCGCTGCTGGCTAAAATCGTGACGGCGCTGCCGGCGGAGGCCCGCCTGATCCTGCTGGGCGACAAGGATCAGTTGGCTTCGGTGGAAGCGGGCGCGGTGCTGGGCGATCTGTGCGCCGGGGCCGGACGGTTTTCCCCGGAATTCCGGGCGCGGCTGGCGGCGCTGACCGGCGAGCCGCTGCCGCGTGGCCGGGAGTCTTCGTCGCCGCTGGTCGATGCCATCGTGTTGCTGCGCCACAGTTATCGTTTCGGCGCGGACAGTGGCATCGGCGCGCTGGCACGGGCGGTGAACGGCGGCAAGTCGGCGGAGGCATTGGACTTGCTGGCGGGAGGGCCGCACGAGGATATTGTCTGGCGGGAGCTGGCCGATCCCGCCAGCCTGCCGGAGCGCTTGGCGGAACCGGTCGCGACGGGGTTCGCGCCCTATCTGCGGGCGGTGCGGGAAGGGGCTGGACCGGCGGCGGTGTTCGAGCAGTTCAACCGGTTTCGGGTATTGGTCGCGCTGCGCGGCGGGCCGTTTGGGGTGGAGGTGCTGAATCGCTTGTGCGAGGCGGTATTGTCCGCCCAGGGGTTGATCGATACCCACCCGACCTGGTACGCGGGCCGGCCGGTGATGGTGGTCCGCAACGACTACAACCTGCGGCTGTTCAACGGCGATATTGGCATGACCCTGCCGGACCCGACTTCGCCGGAGCGGCTGAAGGTGTTTTTTCTGGGCAACGACGGCGCGCTGCGGAGTTTCGCGCCGGCCCGGCTGCCGAAACACGAGACCGTGTACGCGATGACGGTGCATAAGAGCCAAGGGTCGGAGTTCGAGCGGGTGCTGGTGGTGACGCCGGACGAACCGTCGCCGGTGTTGAGCCGCGAGCTGGTGTACACGGCTTTGACGCGGGCGAAGCAGGAGGCGATGTTTTACGGCGTGCCCGAGGTATTCGCGGCGGCGGTCGGGCGGCGGTTGCGGCGCTCGTCGGGCTTGCGGGATCGGTTGTGGGTGACGCCGAGGGTACACGAGAGCAGTCGATGAGCGGTAACGGCGTGAATCGGGTAGTTCGATGTGCTGCGGCCTTCATTTTGCCAGTCCGGGTCACCGGTTGCGTTGCTTTTGATCGCCTAGCATACTCACCGAGGATCGCAATCAAATCGGTTGTCACCCAAACGGGTATTGAAGTGGTCAGCGGGAATTCCAAAAACCTTCTGGAGGAGATGAAAAATGCTTCGATTTCTTGCTACTAAGAACATGCCGCGTCCCGCTGTTGGACAGGCTATTCAAGCGAAGTTCGAAAAAAAACTTCAGACGGGAATAGTTCCCACACGAGTTATTAAGCAAGGAACCCATGTCGATCGAACCATATCGCGCGACTTGGCGTTTACGCTTTGTCATAATATGAAGTTCTCTTTGCCTTTCTCGATAGCGAAATTGATGTCATGCAATCCTAGCGGGCATACAGGTGATGGAAATCGATTTAATGGTGTGAATTTCGATGGTAATGCTGGACAGCATGCGACCTATCAAAGCATCGTCGTAAAGGAGTTTGGCGCGGCGCCAGGCATGGTTGCGGAATTGAGGCATTATGGAAAAAAAAGAATAGAGGCGGCTCCGATCATTCAACCAGGGCAATATGCCGCCTCTAGTTTGGTGGGCAAAAACAATCCCGCTTTTGCATTTTTGGATCAAATAATACTCAGAGCGGTAGTGCCTGAAGACATTGTTGTCATCAATTTCGATTTTTCCGATAAGGATGTATTAAGTTTCATTAAAGGTTTTTCTCAGGAAATACAGCCTGAATTAAAAGCATTGAAGTGCCTGAGCTTTGATCAAGCTTTGTTTCTTCCAGATGATCATAGCGTGTCCCGCCCGATTGGCAACCTCATTCTTAAACAAAATGGAATTTCTGGCTTGGTTGCCACTTCGGCGCGGGATGAGTTGATCGAGGAAGGTCCATGGAAGAAATTTGAGCAGAATCTCATACTTAAAGCTGAGCCCGATGGCCCCAATCGCTTTTTAAGTTTAGCTTCAGTTTTCTTTTTTGAAAATAAAGATGGTATGGCGCGTTTTTATTCAAGAAAGCCCGATGAGGTGGTCTCTTCATTCCAGGAAGAGTCGCAACTCGATAGAAATTCTGACGACAACGAAAATACATAACGTCCGTGAACAACCCCTGCTTCCTGACTGTCTCCTTGGGGTGGAAAAGACAATCGAATAGACTCACTGGACGCGGTCGGTCGGACCCATGGAGCCGATTGTATTGGCTGTTGCTTATGGTGCTGCTGCCGTTTTACCCGGCCCTGACCCAGGAAGCAGGCGTGCTGGTCAGCGTGGTGGGAGCCGCCGAAGTGTGGCGTGAGGGGCGCTGGCAAGCGGTCGGGGCGAGCGAACGGCTGGCGGTCGGCGAGGTGGTACGAACCGGCGAGGGCAGCCGTGCTGCCGTTTTGCTGGCAAACGGCGCGCAGATCAAACTCAACGGCAACAGCCGACTAGAACTCAAGCAGGTCGCCCCCCGAGAAATCGTTCCCGCCTCGACCGGCCTCCTGCAAAGCGTCCTGCGCCTGCTGGGCGGCGAAATCTGGGTCCGCGACAACAATCAATTGCTGGAAATTCAAACCGTGCCCGCCACCGCCACCATTCGCGGCACCGAGTTCATGGCGGTCGGTCCCGCCGACGCGGCCCAACTGACCGTGCTGGATGGGTTGGCCGAATTCAGCAACCCGCAAGGCAGCGTGTGGGTGGCGGCGAACGAACAAGCCAGCGGTAGTGTTCCAGACATGGGTTTTAGTATAAAACCCATGTCTGGAACACTACCCGTTTTTGCAATATTGAACGAGTCGTTTCGGGATCAAAGCCGCTGGTTTTTTCCATCAAACTTGGCGCGATCCGGCGCATTTCCTCGTCGCTGACCTTCGGATCGAAATACTGCCGCATCCGCTGTTCCAGCGCCGCGCGGTCGATGTCTACCAAAGCATCGTCGCGGCTGGTTTTCACGCCGGGAAAGGAAGCGGGCAGCAGTTCCGGCAGGAGCGGCCAAGACAGATAATCGACGTTGATCTGCATCGGCATGAACGGCAGGCCCAACTCCAGCGGTGGTTGCAGTGGTTGGTAATACAACTCTGTTGGCGAGTCGAGACTTTTCAGCAAATCCTCGCGCTTGGATTTTCCCCAGCAGTGACGGAAGTGGAGGAGGGGACCGCCGTTTTGTGGGTTCCTCGCCAGCAAGGCAATCGCGGTTCCGACCTGGATGCCTTCCGGGTTGAAATCGGTGGAAAACACGCTGGGATCGGGCAAGCCTTCAGGCGTGAGCTTGCCGGTTTTGTACTTGTCGCCGTTCAGGCAATCGATCCAAATCCGGTCGAACTTCTCCAAATACCGTTCCCGCATTCCGGTGAACGATAGCCCGTCCAGCCAGGAATAATTCGAGATGAAACAGATCACTCCGCGCCCGCTGTGCTCGACGATATGCCGCTCCGCCATCCGGTAAAACCGCACGTACAAATCGTTCAAACCCTGACCTTGCGGCGGCGGCGCGTGGCGGGTCTGGCGGTAAGCGCGGGTCAATTCCTGCTCCTCGTCCATCGCCACCCCGGCGAAGCCGTTGTACGGCGGATTACCCAGAATCACCAGAATCCGCCGTTCCTGTTTCACCGCCCGCGCCGCGTTGTTCTCGGCCATCAATTCCGGGAAATTGAGCGCCAGTTGCGCCATGCGCTTCTTGCCGTCCTCGTCCGGCGGCTGCCAGCCGGTCAACGCATTGGTCAGATACACGCCCAGCCGTTCCGTCTGGCCGGTCGTTTCATCCAAATACAGCGCCGCGCCCCACTGATGCAGCAACAAACCCAACTGCAAATGCGCTACCACATACGGCGCCGGCAACAGCTCGAAGCCGAACACCCGCGCCAGCGCCGCCTGTTTCAGTTTGGCCCCGGCCGCATCGCCCAAACCCTGTTCGTCCAGCCGCGCCTTGATCTGCTGCAACACCTCGGTCAAATACGCGCCGGTCCCGCAACAGGGATCGAGCACGAGCACATTCGGATCGGCCAGCCCGTCGGCAATACCCAGTTCCTCCCGCAACACCGCGTCCACCCGCGCCACCATGTAGCGGACGATCTCCGGCGGCGTGTACCACACGCCCAATTGCTTGCGCAGTTCCGGGTCGAAGGCGTGCAGGAACGGTTCGTAGAAATACTGTACCGCGCCGGCAGCCGCGAACTGGCCGAAGAACGCCGCGCGATCCACCCGATTCAACACGCCGTTGACCCGATCCAGCACCTCGGCCAAGCCCAACGGCAACAATCGCGACGGTTGCGACAATTGCTCGAACAGGGCGTGAATCATCGGCACCCGCAGTGTCCAGCTCGCCAGCTTCCAGTTGAAGGCATCGCGTCGCTCGGGATTTTCCCCATGCCACAGCACCCAGGCCGAGAACACGCCGTAAAACAAGGTCTGGATCAGCGTGGACCGGAAGAAATGCTCGCCGTCATCGGCCTCGAACCGCAGGCCCAGCGCGTTTTCCAGCGCCCCGCGCAGCGTCGCCAGCGCCGGCAAATCCGGCTTGTCCGCTAGCCGGGTCCTCGCGTCGCGGGCATACGAGGCGAGAAACCAGGCAACGTCGCGTGGATTGTTCAGCGGCGCGGCGCACAACAATGCCCGCTGGAGAAATTCCAGCAGCCGTTCGCCGTGAGTCCGGGCGAAAGCGCGCGGCTGTCGCAGTCGGGACCAGAAATCCGCCGCCGAATCGGCCAACCGGAATGCTTCCAGTACCGCCGGCTGACCCACGCGGTCCGCGCCGACCAGCAGAAAATCCCGGTGGTTGGTGACCAGCACCAGCCGGTATTTCTCCCAATATTTGCCCACCTGCGCGCCGCCGGCGGTCAGCCAGCCGTCTTCCGCCACGCTCTTGACCTCGACCACGCCGCGTTCCGGCAACTGGCCCGGCAACGGCTCGCCCGCGCCCTTGGGGAATTGTCCGGCGGCGAACAGACCGGCGTCCGGGCTGCCGGCCCCGGTATTTTGCAATTGCGCCACCGCCAACACTCGGGGTTTCAAGGTGTGCCCGACCGCGTTCAGCAGATTGATCAGCGCCGGGTAGTAAGAGGTTTCCTTCACCCCGCCGCCGGTGGCGCGAATCTCGGTCAGAGCGGTGAAGTAGGCTTCAGCGGGGGATTTCATGGGGTTTCGCACGTTGGAAATCAAACGATGATACAGAATAGTGGCATACCCGCGCTTCGTCGGTGGCCGGGGCATTAGGCTTGGCGCGGGTTCATGCGCGGCTATGACCGAACTTGACATAAGTGACCTCCCTGCCTATAGTTCCGCCTCTTTGCGGGCCTGGGCGTGTATCGAAACAGTCCCGCCGCCGGATCGATCGAATTTCAAAGCCTTATCTGGAGTAGGGGGCAATGGCCACAATCAACCAGTTGGTAAGCAGACCGCGAGTCAGGGACAAAGCCAAGAGCACCGTCCCGGCCCTCGAAGGCTGCCCGCAGAAGCGCGGCGTTTGCACGCGGGTCTACACCACGACGCCGAAGAAGCCGAACTCCGCGCTGCGCAAAGTGGCGCGCGTGCGCCTGACCAACAGCCAGGAAGTGACCAGCTACATCGGCGGCGAAGGCCACAACCTTCAGGAACACTCGGTGGTGCTGATCCGCGGCGGTCGCGTCAAGGATCTGCCCGGCGTGCGCTACCACATCGTGCGCGGCAGCCTGGATACCTCGGGTGTCAGCAAGCGGCGCCAGGGACGTTCCAAGTACGGCGCCAAGCGGCCCAAGTCCTGAAGTCTTGCTTTAGCAGATTGCGATTGAGGCGGTTATGCCGAGAAGAAGAGAAATTCCCAAGCGCGTCATTCTCCCCGATCCCAAGCACGGGAGCGAGATGCTGGCCAAGTTCGTCAACATGATGATGGAGCGCGGCAAGAAATCCGTGGCCGAGAAAATCGTCTACGGCGCGCTCGATGCCATCGCCGAAAAGGGCAAGGACGATCCGATGGGCCTGCTGGAGCAGGCGCTGGACAACGTCCGGCCGGTGGTCGAGGTCAAATCCCGCCGGGTCGGCGGCGCCACCTACCAGGTTCCGGTGGAAGTGCGCTCGGTGCGGCGGACCGCCCTGGCCATGCGCTGGCTCATCGATGCCTCCCGCAAGCGCGGCGAGAAATCCATGGCCCGCCGCCTGGCCGGCGAGCTGCTGGACGCCGCCGACAGTCGCGGCACCGCCGTCAAGAAGCGGGAAGACGTACACCGCATGGCGGAAGCCAACAAGGCTTTCGCCCATTATCGCTGGTAAGTCGCGAGGATTGAGTTGTGGCCCGCAAAACCCCCATCGAGCGCTATCGCAACCTCGGCGTCATGGCCCACATTGATGCCGGCAAGACGACCGTGACCGAGCGCATCCTGTTCTACACAGGCGTCTCCCACAAGCTGGGCGAGGTGCACGATGGCGCCGCCACCATGGATTGGATGGTGCAGGAGCAGGAACGCGGCATCACCATCACCTCCGCCGCGACCACCTGTTTCTGGCATGGCATGGCCGGCCAGTTCGAAGAACATCGCGTCAACATCATCGACACGCCCGGCCACGTCGATTTCACCATCGAGGTCGAGCGCTCGCTGCGGGTGCTGGACGGCGCCTGCGCGGTGTTCTGCGCGGTGGGCGGGGTGGAACCGCAGTCCGAAACCGTTTGGCGACAGGCCAACAAGTACGGCGTGCCGCGGTTGGCGTTCGTCAACAAGATGGATCGCGCCGGCGCCGACTTCCTCCGGGTGGTGCAGCAGGTTCAGGACCGTCTGGGCGCCTATCCGGTGCCGATCCAACTCCCGATCGGCGCCGAGGATAAATTCAAGGGCGTGGTCGATCTGGTCAAGATGCAGGCCGTCTGGTGGGACGAGGACAGTCTCGGCATGAAGTTCGAGTACGGCGACGTTCCCGCCGAACTGCAAGCCGACTGCGAAGCTTGGCGCGAGAAAATGATCGAGGCCGCCGCCGAATCCTCCGACGAGTTGATGGAGAAATATCTGGAAGGCGAGCCGCTGAGCGAGGACGAGATCCACGCCGGGTTGCGCGCCCGCACCGTCAAGGGCGAGATCGTGCCGGCCTTGTGCGGGTCGGCCTTCAAGAACAAGGGCGTGCAGGCGATGCTGGACGCGGCGGTGCGCTACCTGCCGTCGCCGATCGACAAGCCGCCGGTCAGGGGCGTGTTGGACGACGCCGCCGAAAGCGAGGGCGAACGGCAGGCCGACGACAGCGCCCCGTTCGCGGCGCTGGCCTTCAAGATCGCCACCGACCCCTTCGTCGGCACCCTGACCTTTATCCGCTGTTACTCCGGCGTGGTCAATTCCGGCGACTCGGTTTACAACCCGATCAAGAGCCGGCGCGAGCGCATCGGTCGTCTGGTGCAGATGCACGCCAACAGCCGTGAGGAAATCAGGGAAATTCGCGCCGGCGACATCGCCGCCTGCGTCGGTCTGAAGGACGTGACCACCGGCGATACCCTGTGCAACGCCGACCACGTCATCACCTTGGAGCGGATGGAGTTTCCCGAGCCGGTGATCGCGGTGGCGGTCGAGCCCAAGACCAAGGCCGACCAGGAGAAAATGGGTATCGCCCTGAGCAAGCTGGCGCAGGAAGACCCCTCGTTCCGGGTTCACACCGACCCCGAGTCGGGTCAGACCATCATTTCCGGCATGGGCGAATTGCACCTGGAAATCATCGTCGACCGCCTCAAGCGCGAGTTCAAGGTGGACGCCAACGTCGGCAAGCCGCGTGTCGCCTACCGCGAAACCATCCGCAAGACGGTGGAGCAGGAAGGCAAGTTCGTGCGCCAGTCCGGCGGGCGCGGCCAGTACGGCCATGTCTGGCTGCGGCTGGAGCCGCGCGCGCCCGGCGACGGTTACGAATTCGTCAACGCCATCGTCGGCGGCGTGGTGCCCCGCGAGTATGTCCCGGCGGTGGACAAGGGCGTGCAGGAACAAATGGAGAAGGGCGTGTTGGCCGGCTATCCCGTGGTGGATGTCAAGGTCACCATCTTCGACGGCTCCTATCACGAGGTCGATTCCAGCGAGATGGCCTTCAAGATCGCCGGATCGATGGGGTTCAAGGAAGGCGCCCTCAAGGCCGGAGCCGTGCTGCTGGAGCCGATCATGAAGGTCGAGGTGGTTACCCCCGAGGACTATATGGGCGACGTGATGGGCGATCTCAACCGCCGCCGCGGCATCCTCCAGGGCATGGACGACTCGCCGTCGGGCAAGGTCATCCGCGCCGAGGTGCCGCTGGCCGAGATGTTCGGTTACGCCACCGATCTGCGTTCGGCCACCCAGGGCCGCGCGACCTATTCCATGGAATTTTCCAAGTACAACGAAGCCCCCGCCAATATCGCGGAGACGGTCATTAAGAAAGCCTCCTGAAGCGTTTAGCTGAAGACGGTGGTTGAAGATTTGAATCGGATGGAGTGAGTACGGTGTCCAAAGAAAAGTTTGAGCGCAACAAGCCGCACGTCAACGTGGGGACGATTGG
>JAPUDV010000097.1 GCA_027492875.1 Candidatus Competibacteraceae bacterium
CGGACCGGCCGGCGACCGGGAAGTCGAGCGTCTGGCCCGGTATCGGGAATCGTGGCGAGCGCTGGAAAGCCGGCCCCTCCAGCGCTCGCCACGCGAACCGTCGCCATCCTGGCGTTAGCGCCCGGTTTGCAAAACAGGGATTGGCGCTCTATAGTAATCACCAATAAATAATGTTTTTTATAATTAATAGAGCAATAATAAAATGCCAACCGGCACCTCGATTCTGGAGGCGTTCAGCCAGAGCTATCCGGGCCTGATTCGGTTGCTCACCGTGGTGGCGTACCTGCTGGGAATGTGGGCCGGTGGGTCAGCGCTGCTCAAGCTATGGCGTCGCCAGCGCTACGAGCCGGACGCGACCGCCGGCGGCATCGTGTTGCGGTTGCTGACGTGCGCGGTGTTTCTGTATCTGCCCACCGCCATCGCCAGCGGTCAGGCCACTGTGTTCGGAGAGCCCACGATTCTGAGCTACACCCCCGGATCGGCGCTGTCGGCCAGCGGCCAGATCGTGGTGAGGACGGTGCTGGGTTTCGTCCAGATCGTCGGGTTATGGGCTTTCCTGTGGGGATTCGTGCTCCTGAACCGCGCCCACGCGCGCGGGGCTTACGAGCCCGGTCTGGGGGCGAAGGGGGCAACCCACATCGTGGGCGGCATCCTGGCCATGAACGGCGTCGCCACCCTCAAGATGGCGGCGGAGACCTTCGGATTGCAGGCGCTGCTGCAATACCTCATCGAGTGAAGTGAGTGGAGGAAAACCCAACATGAGCGAGATCACGAAGTGGAAACGATGGCAGCCGGTCGGCCGGGTTATCGCCGGTGGCGCCCTCGGCGCGGCGGTGGTGGGGGCGTTGCTGGCTGGGGGCAGTCTGGCCCTGGCCGACACCGCCGGCGATATCGGTGCCCACCTGGCCACCCAGGGCGAAAACATCGGCAAGGCAATCTCCGTGTTGTTTTACCTGGGCGGGATGGCCGCCGGTGGCGGGGCGTTCATGAAGCTCAAGGCCAACCGCGATAACCCGCAACAACACCCGCTGTCGCACGCGGTCGTCCTGGGGCTGGTGGCGGCCGGCCTGCTGTTTCTGCCCGAGACGTTCCAGACCACGGGCGATACGGTCTATCAGACCGGCGCCGCCAAGAATCAAATCCAGGGTACGACCTCTATCGGCGGCGGTTGAGGCCGGGATGGCGGGCCAGGTCGAGCCTTCGTTCATCCGCCGCTGGCTCGATCCGGCCGGCGAACCGGCGGCGTTCGCGCCGACGCCGGCGATCACCTGCGGCGGTTGCGGTCTGGGCGTCGGTCGAACGGCGATCCTGGTTCGGGAACCCGGTTCCGGCACGGCGCTGTGCCCGATCTGCCGGCTGGGCCGGGATCCGGCGACGCCGGCGGGCGCGCTGGTGCTGGCGTGGTTGCCGGAATTCGCCCAGAGCGAACTGAATCTGTTGTACTCCACCCTGACCCTGGATCTGCTGCGCGCGCGCCAGGCCAGTCGCGAGGCGGGCGCCGGCATCCACTGGCGCGGCGAATTGCTGGACGGTCTGTACGCCCGCGCCTGGAGCACCCAGCGCCATCTACCCTGGACCCAACATCTCTCCCTGCTCCGGGATACGCTGCTGGCCCTGCCGGATTCCGAACGGGCGTCCGCCCTTCCGGTGCTGGCCGGCCTGCGTTACTTGCCCAACCCCCGGCATCCCCCGCTGGGGGTGTTTTTTCGCCGGTTGCTGACCGAACTCGACGCCGCCGCCGATTAAAACGAGGTCGCCGAAGGGAAAGGCCAAGCTAAGGTCAAGCAGCAGGACTTTGATCGCGGGGGTTTATCGGTCGGTGTAAAATTCAAGCCTGTTCGCTACAAACCCCGTGGGAAACGCATCATGTCATTATCGGTCCGGTTTACACCCGAGGAAGAAGCCCTGCTGGAAGCCGCCAGTCGCCAATCCACCCGCAGCAAGAGCGAACTGGTGCGCCAAGGGGTACGCGAATTATGCCAGCGCCTGTTAAAGGAGGACGGCCAGACCCCCTATGAATTGGGCCGGGATTTATTCGGTGCGGGACATCTGGCCGAAGCTCCCACCGACCCTGCCAAGCACCGAGTCTGGGAGGCGTTGCGTGCCAAACACCGCCGCCTGGGTTGATACCGGCTTCCTGGTCGCGCTGTTCGCCCGCGACGATGAGCATTTCCCTTCGGCGGTGGAATTCCTGGCGAACGCTCAACGGCTGGAACTGTGCTCCCTCTGGCCGGTGGTCGCCGAAGCCTGCTTTTTCCTGGACACCCAAGGCAAGGTCGCGCTGCTGAACTGGCTGGAACGCCAAGGGATCATCCTGCACAATCTGACGGTGGCCGAATTGCCGGCGATTCGCGGCACCTTGGAGAAATACCACGATCTCGCGCCCGATTTCACCGATGCGGCGCTCGTCACCCTTGCAGGTATCCACCACATCAACCGGATCATCACCGTCGACGTGCGCGATTTCTCCGCCTATCGGTTATCGGATGGCCGACCTTTCGAGCGGTTATGGCTCTAAAGTGAGCACCTCAGCGTCCGCATAATCTCGACGCGACATGGCGAGCCGAGAGAAACAATTCGACCCAAACGATTCATCACCGTCGCCATCGCGACACGTAACATTGAACACGCCTTAAAAGTTGTTTTTTAATTTATATAAAACTATTATTTTATCTGAAACCCTTCTTCAAACCAGTCGCGGGAGGCCCATGATGAACATCGTCCATCGGCGGACCCAAACGGTTGTTCGGATCAACCCATGGCGTTGGGGTGTTCGCCGCCGCATGGCGGAGTCGCCGCGCTAACGCCCGCCGGAGTCCCTGCCGTCGTGCCCAGCCTGCGCGCCGAAATCGCATCCCTGTTCGCCGAGTGGCTCGGCCTGGACGTTGAACGCTATACCAGCCTCACCACCGTCGAGGACGACACCAGCTTCGTCAGCAAGGATGGCGGGTTGATGAGCCTGCTGCTCGTGCATGGTCACCGCCGAGTGGTCGGCGCGGCGGAACTGGCGCATCTGACCGGGCAACTGGTGACCCTCTGGGGATCGGCGCTGAGCGGTCACTATCACACCCTCGATATCTGCTTTCATTCCGATCCGGCGACGACCGGCCGCGAGATCGACTGGATGCTGGCGCCCAGCGTCCACACCGCCGCACGGCAGGGCCTCGACCTCGGCGCGATCTTCGCCGAACGGCGCCGCCATCTGCCTCGGTACGCCGCCACGGAGACGGTGTATCTGGCGCTGTGGACGGCGCCGACCGGATTGCCGCGCGCCGTGCGCCGGCAGGAACGGCGGGCGCGTCGCCAGCGGCTCCGGGATCGTCGCCGGCCGGGTGGATTCACCCGCGATAACCAAAACAGCGAGGCGGTCAATCGCGACCTGATCGACACTCATCGGTCCTTCGTCGCCACGGTGCTGGCCGAAATGACCGCCTTCGGCTTCGATCTCGAATGTCTTCCCGTGGACCGGGCCTGCCGCGAGTTGCGCGGGCGAATCGATCCGGACTGGACCCCCGACGATTGGCAACCGCTCCTGCCCGGCGGCTTTCCCCGGGCCTGCGAACACCCGGACGGCTCTTACGATCCCAGCACCTGCTGGTTGCCGGCGCTGGGCTCCCAACTGATCCCGCGCGACCTGCGGATCGTGGATTACCGGACGGTGCGGGTCGGCGACCGGCTCTACCAACCGCTCTATGTCGATCTCCCGCAACTGACCGAAGTGCAGCGCTTCGAACGGCTGTTCGATCGGGTGCGCGGTGAGCGCCTGCCCTGGCGCTTGCTGGTCCGGCTGACGGGTGGCGCCTCGGCGTGGCTGCTGGCCAAACGGTCGATCAGCAGCCTGCTGTATTTCGCCGGCCACCAGAACAAGCTGATCAACCAGTCGGTCCGGGCGATGCGCAAGTTTCTCAACGAAGGCGGCTTGGGCGTGCGCGCACAAATGGCGCTGACCAGTTGGGTGAATACCGCCCAGCCCGCCGGCCGCGGCCGCACCCACGCCGAGGCGCTGCGGGCACGCACCGCGCAACTGGCGTCTTACCTTCAAGCCTGGGGCGCCTGCACCGTGCGCGAATACGGCGGTCATCCGGTCAAGGCTTGGGCATCCACGGTGCCGGGCTTGTCGACGCTCAATATTGCGACTCGCTACGTTGCGCCGCTGGCCGAGGTGCTGGTGACGCTGCCGCTGTTTCGGGCGGCCTCGCCGTGGCGCCGGGGGGCGCTGCTCTATCGCACCCGCGACGGCAAGCTGTATCCCTATCAGCCCGGTTCCAGCGAGCAGGGAACCTGGAACGAACTGTATTTCGCCCGACCCGGCAGCGGTAAATCGGCCACGATGAACGCCAATAACCTGGGCCTGGTACTCAGCTCCGGTTTCCGTCGGTTGCCGTTCGTCCGCATCATCGACATCGGCCCCTCCTCGGAAGGGTTGATCGACCTGCTGCGCGAAGGACTCCCGCCCGACCGCCGGCACGAGGCACAGTTTCACGCCCTGATCAACGGCGCCAACTGGGCGGTCAACCCGCTCGACACCCAACTGGGTTGGCGCCAGCCCCTGCCGCAGGAGCGGGCGTTCCTGGTGTCGTTCCTCAGCGTGCTGGCCACCAAACCCGGCGACCGGGAGCCGGCCGAAGGCATCGCCGACCTGATCGGGTTGGTGCTCGATCTGGCTTACGCTCATTTTGCCGATGGGCATAGCCCCAAGCGCTACGTGCCGGAACAGGATGCCGAGGTGGATCAGGCATTGGTCCGGCACGCCATCGCGCTGGATGCGGAGCCGACCTGGTGGGAGGTGGTGGATGCCCTGTTCGACGCGGACGACCGCGTGGGGGCGGTGCGGGCGCAGCGTTTCGCCGTGCCGGTGCTGAGCGATCTGGTGGCGGTGGCCCAGCAGCCGCAGGTCAGGGACTTGTACGGCGGCGCGATGCGGCTGGTCGGCACGGCCGAATCGCCCATCCAACTGTTCAACCGCATCGTGTCCGCCGCCACCCGCGAGTTTCCGATCCTGGCCTATCCCACCCGATTCGATCTCGGCAACGCCCGGGTGGCGGCGTTGGATGTGGCGGCGCTGTGCGGCGACATGACGCCGGTCGGTCAGCGCCAGACCGCCGTCGCCTATCTGCTGGCCCGCCATATCCTGGGCCGGGACCTGTTCCTCGACGATCATCTGGCGCGCGCCGCGCCGCTGCGCTATCGGGCCTACCACGCTCGGCGGTTCGAGGAGCATCTGGCCTATCCCAAGAAGTTCTGCGTGGACGAGAAGCATCGCTGCGGCCCGATTGCCGCGATCAACGCGCAACTGGTGCGCGACCAGCGCGAGGGCCGCAAGAACAACGTGCAAGTGGCCTTGGCCAGCCAGATTCTCACCGATTTCAGCGACGAGATGATCGAGCTGGCCTCGTCGGTCTACGTCATGGAGTACGGCAACGACGAGACGGCCAAGGATATGCGGGAGAAGTTCTCCCTGCCGGCGTCCGCCATCGACTTGCTGCGCGTTCACGGCAACGGTCCGACTCCGGATGGCGCGCCGTTTCTCTGCGCGATGAAGACCAAGCGCGGCCTGGTGTGCCAACTGTTGTATCTGACCAACGGCCCCATCGAAATGTGGGCACTGTCGACCACGGCGGAGGATCGGGTGATCCGCCGCCGGCTGTACCAGCGTTTCGGCGCTACCGAGGCCTTGCGGGCGCTGGCCCGCCGCTATCCGTCCGGGAGCGCCAAGGCTGATTTGGAGCGGCGGCTGGAACATAGCGCCAATCCGGCTCTGGACCGCGACCAGTTGATCGACGCCATCGTCGGGGAGTTGGCTGAAGTAATTGTGGCGGCGGGAACGGTGGAAGCGAGTCCGATTCAAGACGTTGAGTCGCCGCCGTGCTGAATCGTGACGGTCATCCATGACCGCCCCGATTTCAGCGATGAGACTTAACCAGCCCACTTTAACGAGTAGACGATGCAACGAGACGCGAAAGCGACACACCCGGCGATGCTTCACCAGTTGCCGGCACTGTGGGTGACGGGAATGACGGGCGATGCGGTGAATGCCCCAATCCTTAACCTGAACGACCGTTGCACTCTGGGCGAGGTGACCCTTACCGATTTTCGAGACGGAGTAATCCGATGAATTCAGTTTTTGTCTTGAGTAGCACGAAGAAGCCGCTGATGCCCTGCCGCCCCGCCAGGGCTCGGCAATTGCTGACCGCCGGCAAGGCGGCCGTCTACCGGCAACAGCCGTTTACCATTATCCTGAAAGACCGCGCCGATGGCGACGTTCAAGCCGTCGAGATCAAGATTGATCCCGGCAGCAAAACGACCGGCATCGTGCTGGTCGGACATTTCGAGCAACAGGGCGCGGTCGTCCTGTTCGGCGCTAACCTAACCCATCGTGGCCAGGCCATCCAGAGCAACCTGGCATCCCGCCGTTCGTTGCGGCGCGGTCGGCGCGGTCGCAAAACCCGCTACCGGCAAGCCCGGTTCCTGAATCGGACCCGGCCGAAAGGCTGGCTTCCTCCGTCTGTGGACTCAAGAGTCCGCAACGTGGAATCCATCGCCGCCAAGCTCGCCGCTCGCTGCCCCATCACCCTTGCTGCCGTCGAACGGGTCAAGTTCGATATGCAGGCCATGACGAACCCCGAAATCTCGGGCGTCGAATACCAGCAGGGCGAACTGGCGGGCTATGAAGTCCGTGAATACCTGCTCGAAAAGTGGAACCGGACCTGCGCGTATTGCGGTGCCGATGGCGTTCCCCTTCAAGTCGAGCACATCAAGCCGCGCGCCTTGGGCGGAAGCGACCGGGTTTCCAACCTAACGCTCGCTTGCCAGCCGTGCAACCAGCGCAAGGGCGCGCGGCCGATAGAAGACTTCCTGAAGGGCAAGCCGGATACCCTCAAGCGCGTGCTGGCCCACGCCAAGGCTCCGCTGAAGGATGCGGCGGCGGTCAATGCGGCACGGTGGACGCTGGGGAACCGGCTCAAGGTGCGCTGGCCGGTGGCGTTCGGGAGTGGCGGGCGAACTAAGTTCAACCGGACCCGGCAAGGTTACGCCAAGGATCATTGGATCGATGCGGCTTGCGTAGGCGAGTCGGGCGAGCGGGTCACCCTCCGCGACGGTTTCAAGCCGCTGATCATCACCGCCAAGGGTCGGGGAACGCATCAGGTTGTTCGAACCGATAAGCACGGTTTTCCGCGCGGCAAGGCCGGACGAATCAAGCGAGCGTTCGGATTCTCGACCGGCGATAGAGTCAAGCTGGTGCAACCGGCCGGGAAATATGCGGGCGTTCATGTCGGCCGATTGGCCGGAATCCGCGCGACCGGACAATTCGACATTGCGGCCCAGGCCGGAAAGATCACAGCCCATCGCAGAAATTTCACCCTGATACAGAGAGGCGACGGGTATGAATACGCAGCATAGCCGACCGATCGAAAAGACGGCGGCGACCGCGCAATCGAGCGGCCGGGCATCCCGCTTCAGGCACCGCCACGAACGCGCCACAACGCCGCGCTGTGGCGGTGAGTCCCTACGCGATGACTCAAGCCGGCCGGGTCGTCATCCATCCATGGATTCCTTCGCGGAGGAGATGGGATGAACATCGAGCCCATGGCGCGCGCCGCGAGCAACCGACCCATCCTGGGCTGGGCCTGGATCCTGCTTTGCGTGGTGGGGATGAGCGGTTGCGCGGCGGCGCCACCGCCGGTCGCCCCCCTGAGCGAAGCGGAAACTCGGCTGGCGACCGCCGCCACGAGCGTGGCCGAAGCGCTGGCACGGTTGGCGACGGTGGAGCAGAGCGCGCGTCGGGTCCACGTCCAGGTATTGACGCCGGCCGCCTTGCCGCCCGAACTCCAGGTGCGGGTCAACGTCGAGTATCAGGGCGACCTGAAGCCGCTGGTCTACCAGTTGGCGCGAACCGTGGGCTACCAGGTCCAGACCTACGGTCGCTCGGCGGCCCTCACGCCGGTCACGATCATGGCCGAGAATCGCGCCGTCGGCGACATCCTGGCCGATATCGGCTATCAGACCAGCGCCCGCTGCGACGTGGTGGTGGCGCCCGAACGGCGCTTGGTGGAAATTCGCTACCGGCGCGAGTTCCCGCATCGGGCACCGCGCCGGAGCCGTGCCGCCAGCGGGACCGGATAGGCCATGGCGACGACGCGGCGGTGGCTTGGTGGGTTCGTTTGCGGGCGGGCGATTCTGGCGGTGCTGGTGGTCGGGCTGCCAGTCATCGGCGCGGCTCAGACCAGTCCGTTCCCGCCGTCCGCCCCGTCGACGCTGTCGAACGCGGAACGGGCCGCCGGCGACTGGCGCGCCGACGACCGGGGTGAGTTAACGCTCGACGATCTCCAGCATGGGCGCAGCCACTCACGCCAAGGAGGCGAACCGGCCATCAACGACCTCCGCGCCGATGCCCTGAAGGAAACCGCGCTGCGGTACGGCGCCCGCGCCGGTCTCTATGCCCGGACGCGGGAGATCAACCGGCTGCTGGATCGCCAGGCCCGGCGGTTGGACCCGATCTTTCTGTTCGCGCCCCTGATGTTGCACGGGAACGTCCTGCCTCCCGTGGTGCGGTACGGGTTCGATGCCGTTCGGCTCGATCCCGGCCAGCAGCAGTTGCGGATCGTCGATGCGCTGTACGTGCTGGTCAGCCCCGCGCGGCTGGCTCTGGCCCCGCCCGACTGGCGGAGCTACCTCTACCTGCCGGTGGAGCGTCCGGAGCCGCCGGATGAAAGCCTCTTGCCGGATCGCGGGGTGGCGGCCGAAGTGGCGCTGTGGGAGGACTACGTGGCGCGTGGCTGGCGGGCTGGGGTGCAACAGGCGAACCGGGGGTTCGAGGTACAACTCAACCGGCTGGAGCGGGATCTCAAGGGCATGGCGCTGTACCGCGAGTTGCTGGCGAAAGACATGGTGACCGCGCCCCAGCTCAGCCGGCAATTCCTCGGCGTCACCGGCGATACCGCGACAATGGCCATCAACGACCGAATCTTGCGGATTGAGGTCAATCCCCGGTTCGTGCGCGACAACCCGCGCTGGAAGCCGTATCCCAGCCATCCCTACACGCCGCCCCGCGCCCCGCCGAACTTAAAAATCACCGTAGTGGTGGATCGCCCAGTGAACGTTGAGAAGCCCGTCCCCTCGCCGGATCGGGCCGAATTGACTGGATCGCACGCGGGCTGGGGCCAGCGCTAGGCGACGCGGCGAGAAAAATGATCCTGGAGTTTCCGGACCTGGCCGATGTACCGGAACCGCTCTGGTACGCGGTCGAGGATTTGCATCGATTATTGTTGTGGGCGACGGATCAGGGGGTATCCGACGTCACCTTGCAAGCCCACCAGCCGGTGATCGTCGAGCGCTACGGTCGGCTGTTCCCGGTGACCCGGCGCCGACTGGCCTTGGCCGAGGTCTATCACCTGACTCAGGTGATCTATGGCGATAATGCTCCCAGTCAGCTCGCCGGCGGTCAGGACATTGACTGTTCCTACGAGATCCCGCGCGGGCGCACGGACCTGGCGCGTTACCGGGTAAACATGAC
>JAPUDV010000098.1 GCA_027492875.1 Candidatus Competibacteraceae bacterium
CTTCAGACGCTGAAGCTTTCGCCGCAACCGCACATTTCCTTAGCGTTAGGGTTGCGGAATCGAAACCCCTCATTCAATCCCTCCTTGGCGTAATCCACTTCCATGCCGTCCAGATAGGGCAGATTCTTGGCGCTGACCACAACCTTGATACCCTGCGATTCGAAAATCTGGTCGTCGGGGTTGATCGTATCGGCCAGTCCGACGGTGTACATATAGCCGGAACAGCCGGTATTGCGAACGCCCAGTCGTAAGCCTTGGGCATTCGCCTGCTTGGCCAGGTAACTGTGAGCGCGGGTGGCGGCTTTTTCGGTCAACGTGATCAACATGGCGGTTTTCTCCGTGAGCAAGTGCGGGACTGATGGATTTGAGTGGTGGCGTCGCTTGGAGTTCGCGGCGCGACCCAAGCGCGCAGCGCCGCCTTGAGCGCGGTTTCGGCCAGCACGGCGCAGGTCAGATGGGCCGGTGGAATCTCCAGCGCTTCGACCAGTTCGTCGTGCTGGAATTGCGCGGCCTCGGCCAGCGTCCGGCCCTGGATACGTGCGGTCAACAGCGAACCGCAGGCGATGGTCCAGGCGCTACCATACGCCTTGAACCGGGCGGCGGTGATCGTCTCTCCCGCGCTGACCCGCAACTGGAGTTGCAGGATATCCCCGCTCACCGGTTCGCCCACCCGCACCGTCGCCACATCGGGCGCGTCCGGGTCGAGATCGCCGGCATGGCGGGGATGGGTGAAGTGTTCCCGCGCGGGCGCGCTTAATTCCAGCATGGCCGCATTCGGCTCAGGCCGATACTCCGGCACTCCGCGCCGGTTTGGCCGCGCCGTTGCCGTTTTGCTCGGGCCAGCCCTCCCGGCTGGCGGCCGAGTGCAGTTCGCAGCCTTGCAATTCGGGCAGTTGCAGCGTGCCGGGTTCGATCCCTGCCTCCCGTAGCGCTTGGCAGAGCTGGCGGACGGTGCGGTCGAGCGCGTGGATATGATCCAGCATCCGGTTGATGGCGTGCGCCTCGGGATCGGGCATGTCGGGCGTGGTGCCATAGGCGTCGAAACCCAGCTTGCGGGCGATTTCCCGGCGCACGTCCGCCCCGCCACCCGCTTCGACCACCCGGCCCGGCACGCCGACCACGGTGGCGTTGGCCGGCACTTCCTTGACCACCACCGAGTTGGAGCCGATGCGGGCGTTGTCGCCGACCGTGAACGGACCCAGCACCTTGGCGCCCGCGCCGATGACCACGTTGTTGCCCAGCGTGGGGTGACGCTTGCCCTTGTTCCAACTGGTGCCGCCCAGGGTAACGCCCTGATACAGGGTGCAGTCGTCGCCGATTTCAGCGGTTTCGCCGATCACCACGCCCATGCCGTGGTCGATGAAGAAGCGTCGGCCGATTTTGGCGCCGGGGTGGATTTCAACCCCGGTGAGCCAGCGGGCCGCGGTCGAAAGCAGCCGCGCCAGCCATTTCAGCCCGAGGGTCCAAAGTGCATGGTTGATCCGATGAAACACGACGGCGTGCATGCCGGGATAGGCGGTGATGACTTCAAGCACGCTGCGCGCCGCCGGATCGCGGTCGAATACCGAGTTGACGTCTTCCCGCAGACGCTGCCAAAACACCATGGCCATACATCCAGAAGTTGAAGTTAAGGTGAAGGAACCGCTCGCGTGGCGCGGCGGCGAGGGCGGGAGATTATAGCAAGCCGGCGCACCGATATGGCGTCATTCCAGTCCAGCGTCCAGCGTCCAGCGTCCAGGGGTCAGGCGGCGCTGACGCGCTTGCCGGCGCGGGTATATGGCTTTGAACGGTGCATGGCCCTAAGATTGCGTTCGCGACGCAATTCGCGGCCCGACCGGCGGGCTTGGGGCTGAGGCCAAACAATCTGGTGAGAGTGGAGGGTAGTGACCGTGAAACCGTGGATCAACGAAGAAACCATCAAGACCTGGACCGACGCCCAGAAACGCCTTTGGGAAAGCCTATGTTCGGCAGTGCCGTTCCAGCCGCCGGTCGGAGTGGAAGCCTGGCGCGAGACGTATTTGAAAAACCTGATGACCTGGGAATTGGCGGTCAAACAGACTTTGGAGCAGGAAGCTGCCTGGGTCCAACAATGGGTGCAGCGGGTTGCCCACGAAAAAGGAACGCCGGAAATGATGGCGTCCTGGGTGCGACAGATGGAAGAAGTGCTGCAACGCTGGATTCAGTCCCAAAATCAGTGGTGGGATGAATACTTCGCGGTTTTGCGCCGTGGCGGCCTCGTCAAGCTGGATCAGGCTGGCGCCGAAGCGATTCCGACTTCCGAAGCGACTCCGCCGGTTCCCAAACCGGCGAGCGCGCCGCCTGCGGTCGGGTCGGCGCGGCCGGAAATCGTGGTGGAAATCGCTCCCGAGCCGGTTACCTCTTCCGTGGCGGAACTGCCCGCCGAACTGGTTGTCGCCCCCGTGGCGGAACCGCCCGCCGCGCCGGCCGTCGTAACATCCGCCGAATCGCCGCCGGACGATCTCAAACTCATCAGCGGCATCGGCCCGGCGCTGGAGAAGAAGCTGAACGCCTGCGGCGTGTTTACCTACCAGCAACTGGCGGCGCTCGGCGACGAGGAGATCGAACGGATCGAGGCGACCATCAAATCGTTTGGCCGCATCCGCCGCGACGACTGGATGGGTCAGGCCAGGGAGCAGCATTTGCGGAAGCCCCAGAAATCGCTGTAACCGGCTTCAACCCTCATGGCGCCGGGCTCCAACGACCCGGCGGCCATCGGAGCAGACCACTTGATATCCGTTCACGCCATCGCCGCCGTGCTGGGCGGCCAGATTCCGCCGGGCAGCCGGTTGACCGTGCAGGGCTGGGTACGTACCCGCCGCGATTCCAAGGCGGGCCTGTCCTTTATCGCCGTCCACGACGGCTCGTGCTTCGAGCCGCTGCAAGTCGTCGCTCCCGCCGAACTGCCGAACTACCGGAGCGAGGTACTGCACCTGACCGCCGGTTGCGCGCTGCGTGTTTGCGGCGAGCTGGTCGCTTCCACCGGTAAGGGGCAGACGATCGAACTGCGAGCGGAGTCGGTCGAGCTGGTCGGGGGCATTGATGATCCGGAAACCTATCCGGTTGCCCCCAAGCCCCACAGCTTCGAATATCTGCGGACGGTGGCGCACCTGCGGCCGCGCACCAACAGCATCGGTGCGGTGGCGCGGGTGCGACACGCCCTGTCCCAGGCGATCCATCGTTTCTTCCACGAGCGGGGTTATTTCTGGGTCCATACTCCGATCATCACCGCCAGCGATTGCGAGGGTGCCGGCGCGCTGTTTCGGGTCAGCACCCTGGATGGGGTCAACCCGCCGCGCACGCCCGAGGGTCAAGTTGATTTCTCGCAGGACTTTTTCGGCCAGGAGACGTTCCTGACCGTTTCCGGCCAGCTCAACGTCGAGGCTTACTGCCTGGCGCTGTCGAAGGTCTACACCTTCGGTCCGACTTTCCGCGCCGAAAACTCCAACACCAGCCGCCACTTGGCCGAATTCTGGATGATCGAGCCGGAAACCGCCTTCGCCGACCTGCACGACAACGCCGATCTGGCCGAGGCACTGCTGAAATTCATCTTCCGGGCCTTGCTGGAAGAACGCGCCGACGACCTGGCGTTCTTTGCCCAGCGCATCGATAAAACCTGCATCCAGCGGCTGGAGCAGGTGGTGAACGCGCCGTTCGAGCGAATGGAATACGGCGAAGCCATCCGCATTTTGGAGGACGCCGGCGAAACCTTCGAATTCCCGATCCGCTGGGGTGTGGACCTCCAGTCCGAGCACGAGCGCTATCTGACCGAGCGCCATGTGGGCCGACCGCTGGTGCTAGTTAATTACCCAAAAGCAATTAAAAGCTTTTACATGCGACTGAACGACGACGGTCGCACGGTGGCGGCGATGGACGTGTTGGTGCCGGGTATCGGCGAGATCGTCGGCGGCAGCCAGCGCGAGGAGCGGTTGGACGTGCTGGATGCGCGCATGGACGAAATGGGTATCAACAAGACCGCCTATAATTGGTATCGTGACCTGCGCCGTTATGGCAGCGTACCGCACGCCGGGTTCGGGCTGGGGTTCGAACGCACCGTCAGTTACGCGACCGGCATGAGCAATGTCCGGGATGTGATCCCGTTTCCGCGCACGCCCCGCAGCGCCGATTTCTAATGCTGGACCCCAAGGCCACCCGCGATTCGCGCCATGAGTGATACCACCCCTCCGACCACGCTCCCCAAGAGCGGCTCCCGCCGGGCCAACGCCCTGCCGTCGGGCTACATGCTGGACGAGTACCAGATCGACTCCATTCTCGGAGCCGGCGGCTTCGGCGTCACCTACAAGGCGCTGGACACGCACCTGCAGAATTGGGTCGCCATCAAGGAATATTTCCCGGTGGAGTGGTCGTTCCGCGATAGCGACGGCGTGATGGTGTACGCCAATACTCAGGGTCAGGGTAGCCAAAGTAACGCCCAGATCTCGGACTATGTATGGGGGTTGGAGCGGTTTCTCGACGAGGCGCGGGTGCTGGCCCGGATCCAGCATCCTTATGTGGTGCGGGTGAAGCGCTATTTTCGCGCTCACGGCACCGCCTACATCGTCATGGATTACGAAGAGGGCGAGCCGCTCAGCGCGGTGTTGCGGGACGGCGAAACGCTGGACGAGGAGGAGGTGCGCGGCTTGCTGGAGGACGTGCTGCCGGCCCTGCGGGCGGTTCACGATCAAGGTTATCTGCACCGCGATATCAAACCGGCCAACCTGTACCTGCGCGCGAACGACCATCGGGTGATATTGATCGATTTTGGCGCGGCGCGGGGGGCGGTCGGTCGCCAAAGCAAGAGCGTGACCAGCCTGGTCACGCCCGGTTATTCGCCGCCGGAGCAATACACCACCCGCAACGAACGCTACGGGAACTGGACCGATATCTATGCCCTCGCCGCCGTGCTGTACCGTTGCGTGACCGGCCATCCTCCGGTGGAAGCGGCCGGACGCCTGCTGGACGATAATCTGCAACCGGCGGTCGTGGCGTGCGCCGACCGCTACAGCACCAATTTGTTGCGGGTGATCGACCGGGGGCTGGCGGTGCGGCCGGAGATGCGGTTTCGCACCGTGGCCGAGATGCAGGCGGCGCTCGACGGTTCGCAGGTTGAAGACGGCGACGAGACGGTGATCATGTTGCCGTCGGTTCGATCCGGCAAGACCGCGCCGGCGCCGGAACCGCCCCCGGCCTGGAATGAGTCGGCGCGAACGCCGGAGAGTCAGCCGACCGGTAAGATCTGGCCGGAGATGACCGAGCAACCGGCCACCGCGAGCCCGCCGCCGCAGCTCGTGCAAAAACCGAAAAAGGCGGGTTCCTTGCAGTGGCGATCGCTGGGATTGCAGATCGGCGGCAGTCTGGCGCTGGCGCTGGCGGCGGCGCTGACGGTCACCGTGGTGGTCTGGCTATGGCCGTCCGCGCCTGCCCCGGAGGAACGGTCGCCGCCCCGCTATAGTCTCGGCCAGCACGAGCAGCCGGTCGCGACTTCGCCCGCCACCGTTGTGAAACCGCCTAAAACACCGGTTTCGAACGGAGCGACCGCATTGGAGCCGTCCGCCGCGCCGGTAGCGGGGTTCCCGTCCGAGACGCGATCAAGCCCGCTGGAGCCGCCCGTGGCCGGGACGGAAGCGCCCGCCGAGCCGCCATCCGCCGCCGTTGCGAAACCTTCTGAAAAACCGGTTTCGAACGGAGCGACCGCATTGGAGCCGCCCGCCGAGCCGGTAGCGGGGTTCCCGTCCGAGACGCGATCAAGCCCGCTGGAGCCGCCCGTGGCTGGGACGGAAGCGCCCGCCGAGCCGCCATCCACCGCCGCCGATACGGCTGCGGAGCCATCGATCCAGGAAGGACCGGCCACCGCCGCGCCCGCTGCGCTTCCCGCGCCCGCCGCCTCGCTCCGAGGTGGGTCACCGGTCGCAACCCAGCCCATGGTCGAACCGGCGCCGGTAGCCAGGAAGGCCGAGCATCGGGCCGAGCGGCGTCGGGCAAGCCGGAAACGGAATCAACCCAAACCGATTGTGGTGACGCCCACGGCGCCGGTACGCACCAGCCCCCCGCCGGCGCCGGCCGGCCGCAATCTTTGGGAAGCGCCCACTTCGACGGGGTTTAACCAGAAATGAAATTTTCGTTGTGGCCTTTTTCCCGCCGTCGGCGCGGATCGTTGGAAAAAGTGCTGGTACAGGCGCGATTCATTCGCACCGACCGATTTAGCAGGGGCGAACTGCGCTTGTTTTCGCCGTTGTGCCGATTGGGCCGGTCGCCGGATAACGACCTGTGTTTCGATAATGATTCCGTATCGGGTCACCATGCCGAGGTTTATCATCTGCCCGATGGCACGTTTCAGATTTGCGATCTGGATTCCACCAACGGGACTTGGGTGAACGGCCAGCGCGTTCGCGCCCAGCTCCTGCGTACCGGTGATGTAGTGGAACTGGGCGAGGTGCGCCTGCACTTCCGAACCAGTGATGCCTGAGCGCCCGCCTACTCGTTTGGTGTTGATCCCCGGAGACATCAGTCATGCCTCTTTATCGTGGCTTCTTCAAAAAAGGTTCGTCTGCGGCGCCGCCCGTGGAACCGCCAACCCGTCGCGTCGCCCACTCCGAGACGATGGTTAAGCCCCGGTCGGCGCCGGCCGGAGAGCCGGCGGTGGCGGTCCCGGCGTCGCCCGCCCGCGATCTGACGCCAGCTCAGGTCGTCGGTTGGCTGGTCGTTGTCGAGGGTCTGGGGCGAGGTCAGGTGCTGCCGCTGGGCTACGGGGTCAACGATATCGGCCGAGGCGCGGATACCCGGGTTCGGCTGGATTTCGGCGATGCCACGATCGATCTCCACAGTCAGGCGGCGATTATCTACACCGCGCGCTCCCGCCGCTTTTACCTGCAATCGATCGCGCCGGGCAACTGGGTGGATGGCTGCCCGGCGGTGGACAAATCCGTGGAACTGACCGGTGGCGAAACCTTGCGGATGGGGCAGACCCGTTTGCGTTTCGTGCCGCTGTGCGGCCCCGGCTTCGACTGGTGCGAAGGCGCCTGAGGTGGGGAGAGCGGCATGGTGGCCTGGATTCACGACGAAGGCATGGCGCAAGGGGACCGCGTCCGGCAGGAAGACGATTACGGGGTGTTCGAGCTGCCGCCGGAACTGGATGCGGGCGATCTGCTGCTGGTGCTGGCCGACGGTATGGGGGGCGAGCATGCGGGTGCCCGGGCCAGCGCCCTGACGGTCCGCGATTTCATCGAAACCTACGATGCGGTGCCGGCCGCTACCGTCCCCGAACGGCTCGAGCGGACTCTGGCGCATGTGAACCAGCGGATGGCGCTGGAGGTGGCGTCCGATCCGGAGAGGCTGGAGGGGATGGGGTGCACGGTGCTGGCCGTGGTGCTGGCGGAGGAGGGCTTGTACTGGATCAGCGTGGGCGATTCGCCGTTGTGGCTGTGGCGGCGGGGGCGCGTGCGCCGCCTGAATCAGGATCACGCCTATCGCAGCATTCTGGCCGCTCGGGTAAGTGCCGGCGAGATCAGCGCCGCCGATGCCACCCGCCATCCCGACCGCAACGCGCTGGTCAGCGCCATCACCGGCGAGGACATCGAACTGGTGGATCTGCCGAGCCAGCCCTATCCGCTCAAATGCGGCGACCAGATCCTATTGGCCAGCGATGGCCTACTGACGCTGAGCGAAAGCGAAATCGCCGCCTCGTTGACCGGGGCCTACGGCAAGGCGCCTTGCCGGCAGTTGCTGGCGGCGGTGGAAGCCCGCCGGCATCCCCATCAGGACAATATGACCGTGCTATGGGCCAGGGCGGCAAACCGGTCGTCTGAGTCGCGCTGGCGCCGGCTCGGGGCGCGCGCGCCGCTGCCGCTGCTTGCCTTGCTGATGATCTTGCTGGCGGTCGGCGGCGCGTGGTGGTGGCTGTCGCCCTGACTACCTACCAAGCGCTCGATGCCTGCTTCGGCCAGGCGCTCGCTGTAGCGGATTGAACCGACATTCCGCACCCCTCCCGTTAAGATATCCGCATTTCCACCGGACCTGACGACGCCTTTTGAATCCTAAGCGACCTGACGTAGCGACTGCCCCTTCCCATGCGAGCACCACCCTCGACCACCTTGGCTTTGGTGGCAGGGATGGTCGATGAACTCGGTCTGGTCGGAAAGATCGACGCCTTGATCCCCCGGGATCCGGGTCAACGCCGAGTTTCCTTGGGGGTGGCCGTGAAGGCGATGATCCTGAACGGCCCGGGGTTTGCCCGCCGGGCGCTGTACCTGACGCCGCATTTCTTCCGCGACAAGCCGGTCGGGGTCTGCTGGGGCCGGGCGTCACCGCCGGGCGCCTGAACGACGACACGCTTCCACGTCGACGGCGACTACAACAGCGGCGACGCGGCGGCGGCGGGCGCGGTCCACATCCGCCAAGGCTACAGCCGGGACCGCCGACCCGACCTGAACCGGATTGTCTTGCAGTTGCTTGTGGAGAGCCAGGCGGGCATCCCGCTGCTGATGGTGCCGCCGGGCGGCAACGCCAACGACCGGGCGGGCTTCCGCGACACCGTGGCCGCCCATGTCGGGCAGTTGCAGGTCGGCACGGTCTGGGTTCGTGACCTCCACCCTGTTCCTCGAGTCGCCCACGCGCATCATGGCCCCGATGGCCGTCATGACGCCGTGCCTGATGGTCTACGCCGCCCTCGAACACCGCATCCGGCAAGGCCTGGCGGAACACCGGCAAACGTTCCCCGACCAGAAAGGCCATCCTGCTGCGGAATGCCCCACCGCACGCGGGGTGTTCCAGTTCTTCACCGGCATCCATGTGCTTCTGGTCGGGCAGATCGCCGAGGTGGTGCTGAACCTCAATACCCACCACCAAACCTTGCTCGCCATCCTCGGCGTACACTATGTCGATTTATATGCCAATTCGGGATAGGGGGTGCGGAATGTCGGTACTTACGCTGGGCTCGCGCTGCTGGGCCGCATGTCGCCAGAGTAGTTCGACGGAGCGATCCGCAGTGCCTTGCAGATCGGCTCGACCCCGTGGGTGTGGCGGTGCCAGTCGATGAAGGTTCTCATGACTTGAAGCGGCGGTCGAGCTCCGCTTGGGCGAAAACGCGCTGGCCAGATTGAGAAGCTATCTTGAAAAAAATAATGAACGACCATCGCCTGGAAGGCGGTGGTTTCGGGGGACGGCTTATTTATGAATTAGTCTAATAAATGCAGGGGACGCAAAAAACAGCGCCCCTGATTTATACGTTAGGGGTCAACTCTAATGCGAATTAAGAGCTAACGATTTTCGGTTATTTGTAGATGAGTTAAATTGCCA
>JAPUDV010000099.1 GCA_027492875.1 Candidatus Competibacteraceae bacterium
CAGGAGTCCCCTCATCCCGAATTTCCACCGCTGTCCGAGGGGCCGTCCCAGGATGGGTGATCGCGTCGTCCGGGCGGATTCGGGCTCTGTCGCCCTGGCGCTCGTTCAATCCGCTTGAATCCGTGAGACTTGTGAAATTGCCCCCATAAAAAATGCTGCGGGATGGAAAGCGGGGCTTCATGTCGATCCTTGCGACCTCCGGGCCTTTCCGATTCGGGCGGTCACCGGACGCGCCGCCACAGGGTGGCGTGGGTCACGATGTACTGGTACTTGCGGGCGTGTTCGCGGATCGTCAGTGGCACGTCGGCCTCGCGCAACAGCTCGAACCCTTCGGCCGTCAGGAATGCCGTCAGCGCCGCCGCGCTAGCCACCGCTTTGCCTTCCCGCTCGAAACCGCCCAGCCAGGCTTCCGACGGGGTAAACGACTCCAGCCAACTGTAGGGCGAAAAGATCGCCAACAACCCGCCGGGTTTCACCAGGCCCAGCGGTCCGCCCAGCCGCCCCAGCAGCGCTTTCGGGCTGGGTAGCCGGCACAGCAGGTTGCCCAGCAGCACCGCGTCGAAGTCCATCCACTCGGCCGGTAGCGCGCCGGCGTCGGCCTGGCGGAAACGCACCCGGTCGCGGTCGATGGCGGGATCGACCATGGCGTTCAGAGTCACGCCCAGCACGCCTTCGTCCTTGCGGAAGTAGCTCAGTTCGCCCTGGCGGCGCAGAATGTCGGCGGCGCCGATGAAGGCACGGCTGAGATCGACGCCCACCACCTCGTCGTAGGCCCGCGCCAACTCGAAGCTGGCCCGGCCCACCGCGCAGCCAACATCCAGCGCCTTGTCGGTCGGCACGCCGAACTCGCGAGCAGCCTCGATCAGCCAGCGGGCGCAGCGCGCCGGGAATTCCACCGCGTCGGCCGGCCCGAAGGAATAGGGCATTTGCTGTGCGGGTGCGCCGTAATGCAGCAGCAGGTATTCGTTCAGAATCTGCGGGTCTTCATAGACCTGACCGGTCGAACCGGCCTGATCCAGTCGTACCGCGCCGCCGTCGCCGTCACCCCTAACCAACCGGAAACCGGCGTGCTGGTGAAAATGCGGGCGGAAATGAAAGCGCGCCCAGATGCTGGCCTCGTCGCCGGTGGAAATCCAGGAACCGCCCAGCATCATCTGATGCTGACCGTCGTAACAGGGCGTGCTGAAATCGTCGTAGTAGGGATGCACCCGCGCGCCGGGCAACGGGTTGAAATGATCCTCCAACCATTGCCAGACGTTGCCAAGGACATCGTGAAAGCCGGCGCCGGTCGGCTGGCCGGCATCGACCGGGCTGGAAGAGCCCCAGGCCAGGTTGAGATTCCAGCCCTGTTCCCGCGCCAGCGTTACGCCGTCAAAATCCATCACCGGGTCGGCCACGACTCCAAGGGTCGTCGCCGATCGCTGTCGGGAGGCACGCAGGGCCTGATGCTCGGCTTCGCTGGGCAGGCGACAGGGCATGCCCTCCCGCTCGGCGCACCAGGCGCAATAGGCCTTGGCCTCGTGATGGTTCACCTCGACCGGCCAGTCCCAGGGCATGGCGATGGTTTCGAACAGGGTGCGCAGCCGGTAGCGATGCAGGCCGGCGGGTCCGTCCGGGATCCAGAAGGTCGGCCATTTGACGTTGCGAAACGCGCGCCACGACCAGCCGGTTTCCGACCAGTAGCGTCGTTCGCTGTAGCCGCCGGTCGCCACGAAGGCGTGAAACTCGCCGTTGCTGACCAGATAGCGGCTGGCCTGGAAGGGGCGCACCGCGATCTCGCGTCGGCCGTACTCGTTATCCCAGCCGTAGGAGGGCCAGGCGGCCGGCTTGCCGAGCGTCACAGACTGGTCGGGCACGCCGATCAGATCGTTGGCCGGGAATTCGCGACCGGCGCGCGGCGTAACGCCGGCCGTCTCCGCCCGGCGCGCGGAGGGATGCAGGTCCGGCCATTCGGCCGGGCGCCGCACCCGCGCCAGCGGCAATTCGTGGATCAGCATGGCGGAGGTTTCCAGATGGATGCGCTCGTGCTCGAAACCCATGAACAGCGCCCACAGCGGGTGATCCTGGGTAATCGGGGGATGATCGTCCGCCAGGCCGGAATGGGTTTCGACCACTCGCCGCACGGTTTGATAGACCTTCCGGCGGTAGGCGTTGACCTCCCGGATGCTCGGCCAGCGCATCTCGTTCTTGGACATGTCGTCCCAGCGCATCTCGTCCACCCCGGTTTCGAACAGTCGCTCGTAGTAGGGGTTGAGCGCCTGGTCGATCAAGCCGGCGACCCGCAGCTTGTTGATGTACAGCGTCGGCGGATGACCGTAATAGAAGATCATCGGATGGCGCAGGTGGTGATAGGGCGGACGGAAGAAAGCCTCCTCGCCCTCCAGACCGGAGAACAGCAGTTCGGTCAATGTCCAACTATTGTCGAAGTAATCCAGCGCCTGCTGGCGGGTGCAGGTAGATAGATTCGGTAGCGGCAACGAGGTCAGCGTGCCGGCCGGCCGGCGGCCGGGGCAATCCCGCGGAGTCTTTCCCGTCCACCACCAAGCGGGGCGAGGACCCGCGAGTTCGGTGTCGAGATCGCCGCGCAGATTCTTGCGCCACGGTTCGGCGGCGAATTCCAGGGTGTTATCGGGTGCGGTCGGCGTAGTCATGATCCCTCCCGGTTGACAGACATGGGCGGCAAGGCGCAGCCCTAATTTTGGACAAAATATATACAAACGCCGATTAAAGAGTATTGGACGCCAAAATGGTTCCCAATCCGCGCGCCTTCAGATCTTGGAGCAATTAAAGGTGCTTGCCGGCTTTCGCGCAATGCTTGGGACGGAGCAGCCGGATATCCGACCCGTTCGGGCAACCCGATTGTCACCGCGCCATCCGCAGTTCCGCCTTGAGGTCGGCGATGAAGGCGCACACGGTTTCCTCGCGGGTATCCCAGGCGCACATCAGTCGCGCGCCGCCCACGCCGATGAAGGTGTAGAACCGCCAGCCCCGCCGGTGCAGCGCCGCGATGACTGCTTCCGGCAACCGCACGAACACCGCGTTGGCCTGGCGCGGAAACATCAATTCCACTTCCGGCAGGGCGCTCAGCTCTGCTTCCAGCACGGCGGCGCAATGGTTGGCGTGGGCGGCGTGGCGCAGCCAGGCGCCGGTCTTCAAGACCCCCAGCCATTGTGCCGCCAAAAAGCGCATCTTGGACGCCAGTTGTCCGGCCTGCTTGCAGCGGTAGGCGAATTCATCGGCGGCGGCCAGATCGAAAAACAGCACCGCCTCACCCAGCGCCAGCCCGTTCTTGGAGCCGCCGAAGCACAGCACGTCCGCGCCGCAATCGACGGTGAGGGCGCGCGGCGTCAGACCGAGCGCGGCCACCGCGCTGGCGAAGCGGGCGCCGTCCAGGTGCAGTTTCAGGCCATGTCGTCGCGCGACCTGATGGATAGTCTGGAGTTCGTCCGGGGTGTAGACCGTGCCCAGTTCGGTGCACTGGGTCAGGCTGACCACCCGGGGCTTGGGATAGTGAATGTCGCTGCGTTTGGTGATCAGCGATTCCACGCTGACCGGATCGAGCTTGCCGTCGTGGCCCTCGGCGAGCAATAGCTTGGCGCCATGCGAGAAGAATTCCGGCGCGCCGCATTCGTCGGTCTCGACGTGGGCGAAGCGGTGACAGACGATGCTGTGATAGGACCGGCACAGGCTGGCCAACGCCAGCGAGTTGGCCGCCGTGCCGTTGAAGACGAAAAACACTTCGCAGGGCGCCTCGAACAGTTCCCGAAAGCGATCACAGGCTTCGGCGGTCCAGCGGTCCTGCCCGTAAGACGGTTCGTGGCCGTGGTTGACCTGTTCCAGCGCCGCCAGCGCTTCCGGGCAGATGCCGGCATAGTTGTCGCTGGCCAGTTGCTGGAGCGGCGCGTCGGAGTGGCTCATGGGCGATTTCCTCGGTGGCCGGTTGTTATAGCTTTTCGGTTCTTCGTCGGTTCTTGTGGAAACCGGCCATTATCGTCACAAATAAAACCTCATTTTACGACGATGGGCTGAACAGTTTCGCCATGGTTTCCCCGCTATTAACCCACCTTGATGAGTTTGGAGCGTTTGAGGTGGAGTTGACCGTGGAAGATGCGCTGCGGATTAATGTTAGGGGCTTCGATTCGCTTGGCCTTAAGGGTTTTCATTCCCTCGTCGCCGGTATGCTTGACGGTCTGATGCTGTGGACTTAGAGGGGTCTTCCATTCCTCGCTGTCGCCGCTCCCCCAGTTGATGGAAAGTTTGTGGTGCGCCACAGTCCATTCCCCACGGTCGCGAATGGTGTAGCGGCTGGCACTGTCGGTTCGGACGACGGTCATGTCGCCGAAGAACACTTCATGCCAACCTCCAGTCTTACCGCCGACTTCCCAGCGACCCATCAGGTATTCGGGGGCCGTCAACTCCGCTTCCAGTTCTTTCGCGGTCATGAAGGGGAAGCGCGCCCACAGTTCGTTGCCCGTGGCGTGCATGTCCCGGTACCAGTCGTGCCAAAGAGGGGAATTGTGCGGGATGACCGGTGCGCCACCGGGGTAAGCGACGACATTGGCGTTCTGAAAGGTATGCCCTGGAGGAGGTACATGAGCGTAGACCGTGGCGCTAAGGCTGGCGAGATCCTCGGCCAACCACTGGGCGAAACCACCGGGAGCGCCGGTGTTGCAGGCGTACAGCATGACGATGACGCCGATGTTGCACTTGGGACGAAGGGCATCGGCCAAGGCGGTGGCTCCCTTGCGACCGCGAATGTCGGCCGACCCCAGAGCGTTGGAGTCGCCGTGGCCAAAATAGGCGAAAACGTCCCAGCCGCCGGGCTGGTCCTGAATCATCTTCAGGAACCCCTTGGCATCGGCGGTTTTGCTGTTCTCGGTATTCTCGAAGCGCACCCAGGGGGGCAACGAGTGGACTTTTTGAAACCCTGCGGCCCCGATATGGAAAGCGCCCGTGGCGTCGGGGCGGCCGGGCTTATTGTGAGCTGGGGCCATGATGAAACCGTTCATATAGCGCTCCTGTATGAGTTGTGGAATCGCCGTTTCGAACCACCCCGGCGCTGCGCGCCACCCCTCCTTGTCCACGGAGGGGAATGTTCATAACCGATGTAGGAACGCTATCGTTCAGCCTCCATCAGAAAAAATAGCGTTTTACGGGTGCTGAAAGACCATCCGCCGCCCCGTTGTCGCGGGTGTGAAGCGTCCGAGGCAACAGGTGATTATATGATTTCCGCATAACTCTCTGATAGTTAGGTTATACGGCAGCAACGCTGATCAGTAAGAGCAAGCTGAGTATAGAAGACGGAAGATGGCTCGATACGGCGCCCGGTCATCCCGACCACCATATTTAGCAGTCCCTTCGACATGTCGCGGCCCCACGAGCGGGCCGAACTCCAGCCAAGCAATACCAATATATTGATAAAAAAAGATATTGATCCGATTCTTTGGCTTGGCACAGGCGTTGCTCTTCCCGGTGGTGTGAGATTTATCCATCCAGCCCACTCCCACCATCCGAGGAATGATTCCCATGCGCAACACCCAAGAACAAGTCCTGAAAGGCCAACGCGCCCTGGTCACCGGGGCCAGCTCCGGCATCGGCGCCGCCATCGCCAAGGCGCTGGCGGCAGCCGGCGCGAAAGTGGTCGTCAATTACGCCGGCGGCATCGACCGGGCGCACGCCGTGGTCAACCAGATTCAGGCCGCCGGCGGCGAGGCCCTGGCGATTCGCGCCGACGTCGGCCGGGAAGATCAAGTCGAAGCCATGTTCGCCCAGATGATCGAAACCTGGGGCAGCATCGACATCCTGGTCAACAACGCCGGTTTGCAAAAGGACGCGCCGCTGGTCGAGATGAGTCTGGCCGACTGGCAGCAGGTGCTCGATATCAACTTGACCGGCCAGTTCCTCTGTTCCCGCGCCGCTGTCCGCGAATTCCTCCATCGCGGCGTCGCGCCCGAGCTGTCGCACGTCGCCGGCAAAATCATCTGCATCTCCTCCGTGCACGACATCATCCCGTGGGCGGGGCACGTCAACTATGCCACCTCCAAGGGCGGGGTGAGCATGATGATGAAAACCATGGCCCAAGAACTCGCGCCACAGCGCATCCGGGTCAACGCCATCTCGCCCGGCGCGATCAAGACCCCGATCAACACCGCCGCCTGGATGACCCCCGAGGCCGAGGCGGAACTGCTCAAGCTGATTCCCGCCCGCCGGGTCGGGGAACCGGAAGATATCGCCCGCGCCACGGTCTGGCTGGCCTCCGACGATTCCGACTACGTGACCGGCGCCACCCTGTACGTGGATGGCGGCATGACCTTATATCCCGGTTTCGACATGGGCGGCTGACATGAACGCACGCTATGACTGCATCATCGTCGGTTCTGGCGCGGGCGGTTCAGCCGCCGCCTACCGTTTGGCAAACGACGGTCGGCAGGTGCTGCTGCTGGAAAAGGGCCGGGAACTGCCGCGCGATGGCAGCACTCTGGACGTGGATAAGGTGATCCGGCAAGGGATGTTCAAGAGCAAGGAGCTCTGGCTCGACCGGAACGGCCACACCTTCGAGCCGGAGGAATATTTCAATCTGGGCGGCAAGACCAAGTGGTACGGCGCGGCCCTGGTGCGCTTCGACCCGCACGAATTCGAGGCCGAGCCAGCGCATCAATGCCTGTCCTGGCCGATGACCTACCAGGAACTGGCGCCGTACTACGAACAGGCCGAGGCGTTGCTGGGCGTCCACCGCTTCGAGCCGGAGCCGGACCTGCGCGCCATCGTCGGCAAACTGACCGGCAACGGCGCGGGTTGGAACACCCGGCCCTTGGCGTTGGCGCTGGACCCGAGCATCGTCGAGCATCCCGAGGAAGCCGCCCATTTCGACGCCTTCGCTTCGGTCAAGAATCTGAAGGCCGACAGTCAGCACGCTTTGTTGGAGCGAGTTCAGCATCTGCCCAATCTGACCATTCTGACCGGGCGGGCGGTGCGCGATTTCATCGCCGATCCCGAGCGGCCCGAGCGGCTGGTGGGCGTGCGCACCGAAGACGGCGGCGAATTCCAGGCGAAGACCGTCCTGCTGGCGGCGGGAGCGCTGCACTCGCCGCGTCTGCTCCAGGATTATCTGGCCATCACCGGCCTAGCCGAGCGACTGCCTTGCGCCCAATGGGTAGGACGCTACTACAAAAGCCATCTGCTCAGCGCAGTGCTGGCGTTTTCCGCCACGGCCAAGACCGATCTGCTGCGCAAGACCCTGCTGCTGCTCAACGAGCACCTGCCGCACAGCAGTATCCAGCCGCTGGGTTTTGACGGCGAACTACTCAGCACCCTGATTCCGGGCTTCGTGCCGCGTGGGGTTGCCCGCGCCCTCGGGCATCGCGCCTATGGCTTTTTTCTGCAAACCGAAGACGGCTCCGATCCCGCCAACCGGGTCGTTGCCCAAACCAACGGCGCACGCCATCCGCAACTGGACTATGACCCGGCGCGGCTGCCGGCGGCGCTGGCGGAACATCGACGGCTGGTGCGCGACTTCAACCGATCACTGCTGAAGATCGGGTTGCCAGCAGCGGCCAAAACCATTCCGCTGGCCGGTACCGCGCACGCCTGCGGCACTCTGGTGACGGGCCACGACCCCGGGACTTCGGTGGTGGACGCTAACGGCAAGGTCTACGGCCTGGACAACCTGTACGTGGTGGACGGCAGCATTCTGCCGCGCTCCAGCCGGGCCAATCCGTCGCTGACCATCTACGCCTGGGCGCTGCGAGTGGCGGAGCGGTTGCCTCACCGGGAGCAATGTGCATGAGCAACCAACTCCCGAATTTCATTCGCTTCGGGCGGGCGATTTGCGGCGACCTCGTTCAGGCCGAACGGCGCGAATGGTGGCTGAGCAACGGCTTGGGCGCTTACGCCGCCGGCACGGTCGCGGGGACGCTGACCCGCCGCTATCACGGCTTGTTGATCGCGCCGGTTGAACCGCCGCTCGGTCGCTGGCTGGTGTTTGCCAAGGCCGACGCCACCCTGCTCGACGGCGACCGGGAAATTCCGCTGTTCAGCAATCGCTGGGGTGGTGGAGTGGTCAGTCCGGCGGGCTATGTCCATCTCGAATCCTTCCACCTGCACGGCCGGATGCCGGTATGGCGCTACGTCCTGGGCGACCGGACGATCGAACAGCGCATCTGGCTGGAACCGGGCGCGAATACGGTTTACGTCGCCTGGCGGCTGGAGGAAATCCCCCCCAACCCCCCTTTGGCAAAGGGGGGTAGCGAAGCCGGGGGGATTTTCGCCTTCCCCTTTGCCAAAGGGAGGGCAGGAGGGGGTTTATCGCTGCGAGTTCGCTTGCTGGTCAACGCCCGCGACCATCATGTCGGCATGGCTCCCGGCGGCTTCACGCCACGGGTGGAGACCGTGGAAGATCGGTTGCAGGTCGTATGTCTCGACCGCTTTCGCTTGCGCTTCCAGGCGCCCGGCGGCGCGCTTTATCCCGAGTGGGACTGGATCGAAAATTTTGATTTGCCGCTGGAACGGGAACGTGGTTTGCCGGATCGAGACGCGCATCTGAGCGTCGGTCAAGCGGTGCTGAGCCTGCGTCCCGGCGTCTGGGTCGGAATCGTCGCCAGCCTGCACGAGGAAGCGTCCGCCGATTTGGATGCCGCCCTGCAACGGTTTCTCGACCGTGAGGTGGCACTGATCGAGCGCGCTCGGCCATCCCTCCAAATCCCCCCCACCCCCCCTTTTTCAAAGGGGGGTGGCGAAGCCGGGGGGATTTCGCCGCCCGCCTGGGTCGAACAACTGGTGCTGGCCGCCGACAGCTTTCTGTTCGCTCGCCCGCTGCCGGATCTGCCCGACGGCGAATCGGTGATCGCCGGCTATCCCTGGTTCGGCGACTGGGGCCGCGACACCATGATCGCCCTGCCGGGCCTGACGCTGGCCACCGGCCGACTCGACA
>JAPUDV010000100.1 GCA_027492875.1 Candidatus Competibacteraceae bacterium
CATAAATGTCCCAAATTATTCTGCATGCGGAGTAACGCTTGTGAAATCACCCAAAGAACGTCAGCGCGCCTATCGCGAACGACGGAAAGCGCAGAAAGAAGCCGGCTTAATCAAACTGAAGGTCATCACCAGCGCCGCCTTCGGGAAAAAATTGGAAATCTTAAGCGAGATTGACAGTATCGACATTGGCAACGTATTGGGTCAAGCAATTGAATTGCTCTGGTCAAAACGCTTCGGCGACACGGGCATCGCGGGGGGGGAAATGATTCGACCAGAAAAAGTAATGGAACCCGAGAAAGAGAAAAATAAAAAATTCAGGAACGGGAAAAAGAAAGGGGAAAAATCTGGGGATGCAAAGATAAAATCTGGAGCCAAGATTGTTAAGGGTAAGCAAGAAAATCCGTCAGTGGCGACTGCGTAGACCGACAGAGGACTGTAGCTCATTTTCCGGTCAGCGATAAGCCGTCATTTATAACACCCTAGTTAAAAAATCGAGAGCGGTTTTTCGCAGCAACCTCTTTCGTGAATTAATCTGTTTGTCGAAATAAAGGCAACGGTTTGATGATGAAAAATTTCACTACGCCCTATTACCTGATCGATGAAAGCAATTTGCTGAAAAATTTGCAAATTATCCAACAGGTACGCGAGATTTCCGGTGCAAAATCCGTGCTGGCGCTAAAATGCTTTTCAACTTGGTGCGTGTTCGATCTCATGCGGAAATACTTGGATGGAACCACGAGCAGCTCCCTGTTTGAAGCCAGGCTTGGGCGAGAAAAATTCGGTAAGGAGGTCCATGCCTACAGCGTGGGTTTTTCCGCGAGTGACATCGAATCGGTCAAAGAATTTGCCGACAAAGTGATTTTTAATTCGATGTCCCAGCTGATGCGTTATCAAAGCGAAGTTCGCGGGTTAAAATTGGGGCTGAGGGTCAATCCAGGGATCAGTTATTCACATTTTGACCTTGCCGATCCGGCAAGAAAATATTCAAGGCTGGGCGTGACTGATACCGAGGAACTGGCCAAGGCCGCCTCGCTACTGAGCGGGTTAATGTTCCATTTTAATTGTGAAAACGACGATTTCGAAAACCTCTCATCCGCCATCGATCATATCAGTCACCACTATGGTCCCTTGCTGAAAAAGATGGAGTGGGTCAGTCTGGGTGGGGGTCTGTTTTTTACCAAGCAAGGGTATCCGTTGGATCGATTCTGCAAAAAACTGAAATATTTAAGTGATAAATTTGGCATTCAAGTCTATCTGGAACCCGGCGAGGCCGCGATCACCGATAGCGCGGAACTGGTGACCACGGTACTAGACGTTTTGCGTAATGAAATCGACATCGCCATCGTCGATGCTTCCGTCGAAGCGCATATGCTGGACCATTTGATCTATGGCACCACACCGAGGATCGCCTCTCCCGAGTCGGGACCTCACCGCATGATGATTGCTGGCCGAACCTGTTTGGCGGGCGATGTATTCGGCGAGTACAGTTTGAACACACGGTTGGAGGTCGGTAGCGAAGTCCGCATCGCGGATGCCGCCGGTTACACGATGGTGAAGAAAAACTGGTTCAACGGATTGTCCATGCCTTCCATCGCCGTGCGACGGCTCGATGGCTCGATGGAGTTGGTCCGTCAATTTGACTACCAGGATTTTAAACGCGGTCTTTCCTAAGTCGAGAGTGAAATGAATATGAAAAAAAACGTGCTGATTATTGGCGCTGGCGGGGTTGCTCACGTTGCGGCGCATAAGGCGGCGATGAATAACGACGTGCTGGGCGATATCTGCATCGCATCGCGGACGCCATCAAAATGCGATGAGATCATTGAAAGCATCCAGCGCAAAGGGCATCTCAAGAACCCCGCAAATCGGCTCTATTCGCGGCGGATCGATGCACTCGACATTCCGGCGACCGTCAAGCTGATCCGGGAAACGAACTCCGAAATAGTGATCAATCTCGGCGCGGCGTTCATCAACATGTCGGTGCTGGAAGCTTGTCTGGAAACGGGGGCCGTCTATATGGACACCGCCATCCACGAAGAGCCGGACAAGGTGTGCGAAACGCCGCCCTGGTACGCCAACTACGAGTGGAAGCGGAAAGACCTCTGCGCGGAGAAGAGGCTTACCGCCATCCTGGGCGTGGGTTTCGATCCGGGCATGGTTAATGCTTACTGCGCGCTGGCGGCGAAGCGTTATTTCGACCGGATCGATACCATCGACATCCTGGATGTCAACGCCGGTAGCCACGGCAAGTATTTCGCCACCAACTTCGATCCGGAAATTAATTTCCGTGAGTTTATCAAGGTCTGGACCTGGATCGACCGGCAGTGGAAGGAATATCCCACCCATTCGGTCAAGCGCATCTACGATTTCCCGGTGGTCGGTCCCTGCCCCATCTACCTGAACGGGCACGATGAACTGCACTCGCTTTCGAAGCACATCGATGCCGACAGCATTCGATTCTGGATGGGCTTTGGCGACCATTACATCAACGTGTTCACCGTGTTGCGCACCCTCGGTTTTCTATCGCATCTGCCGGTGACTCTGAGCACGGGTCAGGAGGTCGTGCCGCTCAAGGTGGTCAAGGCGTTGTTGCCCGACCCCAAGACCCTCGCGCCGGGTTATACCGGCAAAACCTGCATCGGCAACTTCATCAAGGGTTGGAAGGACGGCAAGCAGAGAGAAGTGTTCATCCACCAGGTTTCCGACCACAAAAAGTGCTACGAAGAGGTCGAATCGCAGGGGATCAGCTACACTGCCGGCGTCCCACCGGTCGCGGCGGCCATGCTCGTGGCCCAAGGCATTTGGGATCCGAAAACCATGGCGAATGTCGAGGAGCTTGATCCGGAACCGTTCATCGCTTTGCTGGATCGGATCGGCCTGCCGACAGAAGTCAGGGAAATCCAGCCGGGCAGCCGGGAATCGTTCGACGGTACTGTCCGGGAATTGGAGCAGGAGCTGGCGGAGTCGACCGCAACGGTTACGATTTCGGCGGCCAATCCGATGATCGCCCTAGTGCCCAAACCGGTGGCTGCCCAACGGCCGAAAGATTAGCGCGCCCGGCAAAGGGCGGTGCTTCAGTCGTGGGTATAAGGCTTATTAGCTGCATTCTATAATGCTCCTCTCTGAGTTGCGGAATCACCGTTTCGAATCACCCCGGCGCTGCGCGCCACCCCGCCTTGGCCAAGGCGGGGAAATTTCACAACTGATTTGGGAACGCTATATTCGAATATATACAGGCCAGTATATCCACATCAGGCATACCACCGACGCTCTCCGCTTTGCGGGAAAGCGGCAGAAGGTCAGAACAGCAACGCAGCGAGAAACAACCGGCTTGCAGCTTCCATCAGTCGGGTGCCAGAAGCATCCATCGTGATTTGCCGCGCGGCAAATCACGGGGTTTTACCATTAAAAATTAGTTATTTGATAAATCAAGCAAATTCAATTTCGCCAGGATGCCGTCGCACTCCTCGGCACTGGCGTAATGAATAACGAACTGTCCCGATCCGGATGAATGGTTGCGGAACTCCACCCGCGCACCCAAGTGACGCGAGATCCGTTCGCTCAGGGCGAAAATATCTGGATCTTCCCGCATCAGGCGCCGGCCACGGCGCGCGCCGTCCTCAAGGCGCTGCTTGAGCTTGCGAGCCGCCTGTTCGATCTGCCGACTGTTCCATGTTCGCCGGACTGCCAGTTGGGCAAGCCGCGCCTGTTCCGTTTTGGGCAGGGGGAGTAGTACCCGTCCATGCGCATAGTTCAGTTCTCCGCCTCTTAGCGCTTCCTGGACGGAATCGGCCAGCCCCAGCAGACCCAAACTGCGGCTGACCGCAGAAGCCGATTTGCCCACCGCCGCGCTGATCGCTTGCTGGGAAAGCCCACGATCGATCAGGGTCTGATAGCCCTCCGCTTCTTCAATCGGGTTCAGGTCGCTGCGTTGCAGATTCTCAACCAGGCCCAGAGTGGCCGCCTGCTCGTCGCCGACATCCCGAACCAGCGTCGGGATGGTCTCGACGCCGGCCAGTTGTGCCGCCCGCCAGCGCCGCTCGCCGGCAATCAGTTCGTAACCATCCGGGCCGGGCCGAACCAGCACCGGTTGTAATACGCCGTGTTCGCGGATGGTATCGGCCAGTTCGGCGAGCTGGCCGGGATCGAAATGTTTGCGGGCCTGCCAGGGGCTGGGTCTGATAGCGGTGAGCGGCAGGTCGAGAAACGGACCTGCGGAGGGTGGGCTCAGGGGCGCCGCCGTTTCACCGGCCAGGACCGCCAGATAATCCAGAGTATCGCGGGAGCGTTTGGCCATGGTGGCAATTCATAGTATATCGTCGAGCACCGACGGTCGGTCGGTGATGGGTGCGTCTGAATGGAGATCCCACAACGAGCGAATCTGGCTGAGGATGTCGGCGTTGACCCGGTCCATCGCCTGCACCGCTCGGGTGAAGGTTTCGCGCGCGCCGCGTGGTTGCTCGATTTCGTAGAGGCCAAGGTGGTCGGTGGCAACCCGTTGCAGCTCCCGGCTGAGCGGCATGTGGTTGGTCAGACACATCCCGCCATAGGCGCTGGCCAGCAGCTTGATGACCCCCTGGGTTTCTGGCGATTGCTCGTCGACCCGAGTCAGTAGCATGTTGATGCGCTGCACACCGATGCTGTCCCAGTGCCGGCGGATGACGTCCCGCAGGATGCGGAAATACTGTACGGACGAGCCCAAGCTGTACATGTGGGGTTCGATCGGGATGATCAGCAGATTGGCGGCGGCGATGGCGTTCAGGCTCAGCATCCCCAGCGCCGGCGGCGTATCCACCACGATCACGTCGTAGCGGTCAGCCAGCCGCTGCAAACCCTGGCGCAGCCGCAGCAGGGGCGAGCCCAGTCGCTGCACGGTCGCGGCGGGTTCGCGGGCGATCAGTAGATCGACCCGCTGCAAGGAGAGCGAGGCGGGAATCAGGTCCAGGTTGTTCCAGCAGGTTTTCCGAACGACGCCGTCGATGGCCTCGGGCATGCCCAGAATCACCCGGCTCAAGTCATCGTCCTCGCTCAGATCGATGTCCGGCAGGATGCCGAAGGCTCCGGTGGCGGTCGCCTGCGGGTCGGCGTCGGCCAGCAGCACCCGGTGGCCTCTCACCGCGAGATACTGGGCGCAGTGGATGGCATGGGTGGTCTTGGCGACGCCGCCCTTCAGGTTACTGAAGGTAATGTTGATGGGAGGCGCCGCCGCCGGTCGGGCCGGACGCTCGCCCAGCAGCTCGCGCAACCGGTTAATGTCGTTGTAGTTGTAAACCCGCTGCTGGATGGCGCCGGTCTGTCGCGTGCGGGGTTGCGGAAAATGTTCCGAACCCTCCAGTGCGCGGACCCGGGAAATGCTGACGCCCAGCAGTTCGGCGGCGCGCTGGATGGTGAAATCAGGCAGGGTTTTCTGCTGGTGGCCGTGACCCAGATGCTCCAGGATCTTGCGCTGGATTTGCTCGCCGCGACTGGCGGCGGCATCGCAGATTCGGTCGAGATGATCGATCATGTTGGATATGAATGTCAGGCAAGGCGTCGATTCTGGATTGTATAGCTATAAAGATGGGTTGAAGAATAAATTTGCGTTCGCGTACTGGAGGCTTGGCGATTTGCCGCGCGGCAAATCGGGGCGGCGAAGCGGGCAGTGCCGCTCACAGCTTGCCGCCGCAGAACTTGCAGAAGGTGGCGTTGTGATCGTGCCCTTCGGCGGCGCAAACCGGGCAGGCGCGGTTGTCGACCGGCTGGCGGAAGGCGTTGGACATCTCGACCGTGACGATTCCGGTGGGTACTGCGATGATCGCATAGCCCAGGATCATGATGAAGGCGGCCAGGAACTGACCCAGATCGGTACGTGGAGCGATGTCGCCGTAACCCACCGTGGTCAGGGTGACGATGGCCCAGTAGATACTGCGTGGGATGCTGGTGAAGCCGTTTTCCTCGCCCTCGATCACGTACATCAGCGAGCCCATGATCACCACCAACGTCACGACGGTAAAAAGAAAAATGCCAATCTTGCGCCGACTTGCCACCAGTGCTTGGGTCAATTGCCGGGCTTCCCCCAGATAGGTGACCAGCTTGAGGATTCGGAAAATTCGCAGGATTCGCAGGATTCGGATCACCAGTAGATAATGAGTTCCGGCAACCAGCAGACTCAGATAAGCCGGCAGGATGCTCAGTAGATCGACGATGCCGTAGAAGCTGATCGCATAGCGCCAGGGGCGATGCACGCACAGCAGCCGCAATCCGTACTCGACGGTAAACACCAGGGTGAAAAACCATTCCAGCGTGTGCAAGGGCGTGCTGTACGCCACCCGGAACTCGCTCACGCTGTCGAGCATGACGCAGAAAACGCTCAGCACAATGAAAACGATCAGGACAATATCGAAATATTTTCCGGCGGGCGTATTGGCTTCGAAGATGATTTCATGCAATTTGCTCCGCCAGGGACTGAAGGATTCGTCGCGTGATTCGATGTACATGGGAAAATTGCCCTACCCGCACAGTGAAGACCAGCCGGTCTCGGTGGGTCCCTACCCGCAAGCTTATTCCATGCCCGACCTCGACAAGCCCCTAACCCGGTCTATCATGGACGGGGACCTTTCGTCCGAAACCGCTTGTTTACCGGAACCGTTGTTATGACTGATCTCATCGTCTATTTCCACAAACCCGCAGACTGGGCCGATACCGTTCGCATCCACTACTGGGACGCCCAACCCGGTGGCCGGGCCACGAACTGGCCAGGCACGCCGATGACAGCGCAGGCGGATGGCTGGTTTACCTACCGGCTCGAAGGTGTAGCCGCAATCAAGTTGGTTTTCAACGACAATCAGGGCCGGCAAACCAGCAATCTTTGGCGGGAGGGCAGCGGCTACTACCGGGACGGACAATGGTTCGAGGAAAAACCGGCCCCGTTGACGCCGGTGGTTGCCGACGAAGCGCCGGCGACCGGTTCCAAACCGACGCCGACGGTCGCCACGCCCGTGCCCGTCCGTCAGGAACGCGACGATGGCCCGGGCGACTTTCGTGAAGAGACCATCTATTTTCTGCTCACCACCCGTTTTTACGACGGCGACCCCAGCAACAATTTCTATTGCCGCGACCGCATCAAGTTCAACCGCGAGACCGGCCAACCCGAAGACCCGCACTGGCGCGGCGATTTCAAGGGGTTGATCCAGCGTTTGGATTACATCCGCGACCTCGGTTTCACCGCCATCTGGATCACTCCGCCGGTGGAAAACCGCAGCGGTCTCGATTACCACGGCTACCACGCCTATGACTGGACCCGGATCGATCCCCGGCTGGAGTCGCCGGACGCCACCTATCAGAATCTGATCGACGAGGCCCATAAGCGCGGCATCAAGATCATCCAGGACGTGGTGGTCAATCATTCCTGCCAGTACGGTATTCGCGGCAAGGTCCATATCGACCACCTGCCGATCAAATATTACGTGCCCCAGGGTTCCGAGCAGGGCAGGGTCAACCACGGTCCCTACCAAGGCAGCCTCGGTAACTACGCCTGGCCGAACCGGGACGACATCGATAATCCGGTTGCGCCGGAGTGGTACCGCGAGCGGCACCACTCTGACCCGGAAGGAAAAATTCCGTTGGTCGATCCCAAGAGCGGCGAGACCGTGCCCAAGCCCGGCTACAATCCCGGCCGCTTCTTCGGCATTGACGCCCAAACGCTCGATCCCGAATGGTACATGCAGCACGGCTTCATCTGCGGCGGCGACTGGGAAAGCGCGGCGGTGCAGTTGAAACACATCGCCGGCGATTGCATCAACCTAGCCACTGACCGCCAGAATGTGAAGGATTATCTGATCGGCTCCATCAACCATTATCTCGACATGGGGGTGGATGCGCTGCGCATCGACACCGTCAAACACGTTCCGCGCGACAACCTGCTGGAATACGTCAACGCCTGGAAGGCGCATAAGCCGGGGCTGTTCGTGTTCGGCGAGAATCTGGTCAAGGGCTACGGGTGGGGCGATTTGGGCGGCGGCGACAACGGCCCGTCCTTCATTCGCCCGTGGTGGTACACCCGACTGGGTCACGACCCGCGCGATCCCAACTCCGGTGGCAATTCCGGATTTCCACAGCTCGATTTCGGTCTGTTCTCCACCTTCCGCGACAATCTGAGCCGGGGCAGCTATGACGGGGTCGGTCGCGTGCTGGAGATGGATTGGATTTATGGCAACGCCAGCGAACTGGTGACCTTCCTGCAGAATCACGATGTCGGCCCGGACAACGATTTCCGCTTCCGCTTCAAGGGCGAGCAGTGGATGGCGGCGGCGGCCTACAACCTGCTGTGGACCGTGCGCGGAATTCCCTGCCTGTACTACGGCGAAGAAATCGAATTCATGAAGGGCGCGCCGCAGGATGTGATCGGTAACGACGACACCCTGGACCAGACCGGCCGCGCCTACTTCGGCGATTATCTGACCGGCGAGCGGATCGGGGAAACCCAGCGCCATTCGCTCTACCAGCACATAAAGCGACTGAACCAGATTCGCCACGCCGTCCCCGCCTTGCAAAAGGGGGCGATGAGCCACATCCACGAATGGGGTAGCGGCATGAGCTTCATCCGCGATCACAACAATGGTGAGAGCTACGCCGTGGTCGGGCTAGCCATCGGCGGCGATCAGGGCATCAGTGTTGGCGATGTCCGCAACGGCTTTTATCGCGATGCGGTCACCGGCAACGAGATCAGTGTGGGCAACGGCAACATTTCCTTCCATGTGCGCGGTAACTCCGCCGGTATTTACGTTCTGAACGGACTCGGCAAGGTCGGAGCGGACGGGACTTATCTGCGCTAGCGGGCGGTGCCGTGTTCCAGGGTATCCGAATGCGAATTAAGAGCTAACGATTTTCGGTTATTTGTAGATGAGTTAAATTGCCAAC
>JAPUDV010000101.1 GCA_027492875.1 Candidatus Competibacteraceae bacterium
AACCGGATCGGCTCCAGCATCCAGCAGAATCTGACAGATTTCCGCACGACCACGGACAGCAGCGAACATCAGCAGCGAAGTACCGTTGTCATCCTGCCGGTTGATGTCGCCACCGCGCTGGAGATGAAATCGAACCAGATCCGATGCACCGGCACGAATAGCCATTTTGATGAGTGGATTCATCGTATCCAGCCCTGGCGAAAACTTCGCCAGGGTTTGCTCTGTAGTCTTCGGGTTAAATGTACTATTAAGATAGCGTGTGTCATTGAAAAATACTGGATTGCCGACGGCAGACCATAACAGCCTCACCCTCGTCCCCGCCCGTCCGCTTTGGCAATTCGCCGAAATCAACGATAATCAGGCCACGCCGCCCGCCACGGGTGCTCGCGACAAAAAAGCATAAACCACCCTTGACATGAAACAGCTCATCCTCGGCGGCGCCCGTTCCGGCAAAAGCGCCTTCGCCCAGCGTCAGGCCGCCGCCGCTGGCCTGCATGTCGTTTACCTCGCCACCGCCCAGGCCGGCGACGCGGAAATGGTCGAGCGCATCGCCCGCCACCGCGCCGACCGCCCCGCCGGCTGGGGGCTGGTGGAAGAGCCGCTGGCTTTGGCTTCCGCCCTGCAAACCCACGCCGCCCCGGATCGCTGTCTGCTGGTGGATTGTCTGACGCTATGGCTCAGCAACCTGCTGGCCGCCGGCGACGATACCCTGGACGCCGAAACGCGCGCCCTGCTGGATACCCTGCCGGACCTGCCCGGACCGGTGCTCCTGGTCAGCAACGAAGTCGGACAGGGCATCGTTCCCGCCAACCCCCTGGCCCGCCGCTTCCGCGACGAAGCCGGCGGGCTGCATCAAGCGGTCGCCCGCCGCTGTGACCGCGTCACCCTCGTGGTGGCCGGCCTGCCCCTTACCCTCAAGGATTGCCCCGCATGAGTCATCACTGGTTTGACGACCCGATTCCCGGCCCCGACGACGCCGTGCTCGCCGCCGCCCGCGAGCGACAGGCGCAACTGACCAAGCCGCCCGGCTCGCTGGGCCGGCTGGAACAGCTCGGCGCGACCCTGGCCGCGATGCAGGGCACCCAGCAACCGCGACTGGATCAGGTCTGGATCACCGTGTTCGCCGCCGATCACGGCGTCGTCGCCGAAGGCGTATCGGCCTTCCCCCAGGTCGTCACCGCCGAAATGGTGCGCAACTTCGCCCGTGGCGGCGCCGCGATCAGCGTGCTGGCCCAGGAATGGAACGCCCGGCTGGAAGTGGTCAACGTCGGCACCGTGCAGCCGCTGGGCGATCTGCCCGGGGTGCTGGATGCCCGGATCGCCGCCGGCACCGCCAACTTCGTCCACGAACCGGCCATGAGCGTCGAACAGTTGCACGACGCGCTGACGGCGGGGCGCGAAGCCGCCGAACGCGCCTCGATCGGCGGGGCGCGGCTGTTCATCGGCGGTGAAATGGGCATCGGCAATACCACCAGCGCCACCGCCGTCGCCTGCTCCCTGCTCGGCCTGCCGGCCGCGCAACTGGCCGGCCCCGGCACCGGCCTGGACGCCGCCGCCGTCGCCCGCAAGGCCCTGACCATCGAACGGGCGCTGGCCCGTCACCGCGCCGATCAACCGCTCGTGGCCCTGCAACGACTGGGCGGCTTCGAAATCGCCGCGCTGGTGGGCGCCTATCTGCGTTGCGCCCAACTCGGAGTCCCGGCGCTGGTGGACGGCTTCATCGCCACCGCCGCCGCGCTGACGGCGGTCCGGCGCCAACCGAATCTGTCCGCTTGGCTGTTCCACGCCCACCGTTCCGCCGAACCCGGCCACCGCCGGCTGCTGGACGCGCTGGACGCGCAACCGCTGCTCGACCTGGAGATGCGTCTGGGCGAAGGCAGCGGCGCGGCGGTGGCGATGCCGATCCTGCGCGCCGCCGCCGCCCTGCACGCCCGCATGGCCACCTTCGCCGAAGCCGGAGTTTCGCAGGCATGAACGACTTCACCACCGTCGATCTGTTGCGGCACGGCGAACCGGCGGGCGGCAAGAAATTTCGCGGCGCGCTGGACGATCCCCTCAGCCCGCTGGGATGGCAACAGATGCGCGCGGCGGTCGGCGACTGTCGCGACTGGCAGGTGATCGTCAGCTCGCCGCTGACCCGCTGCGCCGCCTTCGCCCGCGAGCTGGCCCAGCAGTTGGATCGGCCCCTGGAAATCGTTCAGGAATTCAGCGAGATCCGCTTTGGCGTTTGGGAAGGCCGCAGCGTCGCCGAAGTCCACGACAGCGACCCGCTGGCGCTGGCCCAATTCTGGCGCGATCCCATCGCCCATCCGATCCCGGAGGGCGAGCCGGTCGCCGACTTCGACCGGCGGATCGGCCAGGCCTGGGCGGCGCTGCTGGAACGCCATCGCGACCGCCATGTGCTGCTGGTCGCCCACGGCGGCACTATCCGCATGGTGCTGCGCCGGATTCTGGACATGCCGCTGCGGCGGCTGTGGCGGTTCGAAGTGCCTTTCGCGGCGCTCAGCCGGGTGCGCTGCTTCCACGATCCGGAGGCCGAGCCTCGCCTGGTGTTTCACAACGGCCAGGCGGCATGATCCGCGCCCTCGCCCTGGCCCTGCAACTGCTGACCCGGCTGCCGGTCCCGTCGCCCGCCGCGCCGCCGCGCCCCGAGGAACTGGGGCTGTCGGTGCTGTTCTTTCCGGCGGTCGGACTGCTCATCGGCACGCTGCTGGCTGGCCTGCACACCACCCTCTGGCTGGTCGACCCCGGCGTGCTGGCGGCCCTGGTGCTGGCGGTCTGGGTGCTGCTGACCGGCGGCCTGCACCTGGACGGGCTGGCCGACACCGCCGACGCCTGGATCGGTGGCCACGGCGACCGCGAACGAACCCTGGCGATCATGAAAGATCCCCGCAGCGGCCCGATGGCGGTGGTCGTTATCGTGCTGGTGCTGCTGACCAAGTTCGCCGCCTTGCAGACCCTGCTGGCCGGGGATGCCCGCACCCTGCTGTTGCTGGCGCCGGTGCTGGGCCGCTCCGTCATCGTGCTGCTGCTGGTCACCACGCCCTACGTGCGACCCGAAGGACTGGGCGCGCCCTACGCCGACTACCTGCCGCGGCTGAGCTGCGGCCTGCTGCTGCTGCTGGTCGCCCTCGCCACGGTCGGACTGCTCGACTGGCAGGGCGGCGTGCTGCTGGGCGTGCTGCTCGGCGGGTTTTTCGGGATGCGCCGCTGGCTGCTGGCCCGGCTGGGCGGCGTCACCGGCGACACCCTCGGCGCGGCCTGCGAGCTGGCCGAAACCGTCGTGCTGCTGGTTCCCGCGCTGATGGTGGAATAGACCGCCCGGGAGCCGTCATCCATAGTCTTTCTCCGATTGTTCGTTCGCCGCCTTGAAATATTAGAGATTACTAATATATAAAGACCTGATACCCGTTCAGGTCAAAGGGAGAACGCCATGCCCACACCGATACCTCCGCTGCTCCTCTGCGGCCTGCTGGCCGCCGCACCGGCGCTCCTCGCCGCCGAACCGCCGTTGCCGGTCGCCGCAGCCCAACGGCAAACCCTGCCCGACGAGCAAGTGCTCGACGGCGTGGTCGAAGCGGTCAACCAAAGCACCGTCTCCGCCCAGACCGCCGGCCGGGTCGAGGACATCATGGTGGATGTCAACGACTTCGTCTCGGCGGGCACCCCGATCATCCGCATCCGCAACATCGAGCAGCGCACCGGGCTGGAACAGGCTCAAGCCAATCTACGCGAGGCCCAGGCCCGCCACATCGAAGCCCAGGCCGAATACAACCGAATCAAGAACATCTACGAACGGCAACTGGTGTCCAGGGCGCAGATGGATTCCGCCACCGCCTCCCTCAACGCCGCCAAGGCCCGGCTCGACGCCGCCGAGGCCGGCGTCGCCCAGGCGAAGGAATCGCTGGGCTACACCATCGTCAACGCCCCCTACAGCGGCATCGTCCTGGAGCGCCACGTACAGCGGGGCGAAGTCGTCCAGCCCGGCAAACCGCTGATGACCGGCTTCTCGCTCGACGAATTGCGGGTGGTGGCCGACATCCCCCAACGGCTGATCGTGCCGGTGCGCAAGCACGGTCAGGCGCGGGTCTTGCTGCCGCCGGACGGCAAAAACAGCATCGCCGCCGCAAAGCTGACCTTTTTCCCCTACGCCGACCCGCAGAGCAACGTATTCAAGGTGCGGATCTACCTGCCGCCCAAGACCGAGGGTCTCTATCCGGGCATGTTCGTCAAGGTCGCCTTCCGGATCGGCGAGGACAGCCGGCTGACCGTGCCGAGGCAGGCGCTGGCGCAGCGCGGCGAGGTCAGCGCCGTCTACGTGGTCAAGGACGGTCGCGTCAGCCTGCGCCAGGTCCGGCCCGGTCGAACCGAGGGCGACCGGGTCGAAATCCTGGCCGGACTGGAGCCGGGCGAGCCGGTGGCGCTGGACCCGATCCGGGCCGGCGTCTATTTGAAGGAACAGCAGCGGACGGTGGAGAACTAGCATGAGCGCTGCCGCCGAACCGCGCCTCGGCCTGTCCGGGGCGATTGCGAAAAAATTCCTGCTCAGCGAGATCACCCCGCTGCTGGCGCTGGTGGGGCTGCTGATGGGCGTGTTCGCGGTGCTGGTCACCCCGCGCGAGGAAGAGCCGCAGATCAACGTGACCTTCGCCAACGTATTCATCCCCTTCCCCGGCGCCACCGCCCGCGAGGTGGAGCGGCTGGTGAGCAGTCCGGCCGAGCAGATGCTTTCGGAGATCGAGGGCGTCGAACACGTCTATTCGGTGTCGCGGCCCGGCATGGCGGTGCTGACCGTGCAATTCCTGGTCGGCCAGCCGCGCACCGACGCCATCGTCCGGCTGTACAACAAGCTCTACTCCAATCTCGATTGGCTGCCGACCAACCTTGGGGTCGGCCAACCCATCGTCAAGCCCAAGGGCATCGACGACGTGCCGATCGTCGCGCTGACGCTGTGGACCGAAGACCCGCAGCGTAGCGCCGACGATCTGAGCCGGGTGGCGCATACCCTGGAAACCGAATTGAAGCGCGTCTCCGGCACCCGCGACCTGTACACCCTCGGCGCGCCGGATCGGGTGGTGCGGGTGCTGTTCGACCCGGCCCGGCTGTCCGGCTACGGGCTGGCGCTGGCCGACCTGCGCCGTTCGCTGCAAGCCGCCAACGCCTCGGCCGACGCCGGCTTTCTGGTCGGCGACAACCGCGAAATTCCGGTGCAGGCCGGCAGCTTCCTGGTGGACCCGCAGGAAATCGGCAGTCTGGTAGTGGGGCTGCACCAGGGCACGCCGGTGTATCTGGCCGATGTCGCCACCGTCGAACTGGGTCCGGATTCGCCGGAACGCTATGTCTGGCTGGGCACGGGTCCGGCGGCGGCGGCGAACGGCATTTCCAGTCAGGGCGAATTCCCGGCCGTCACCCTGGCCATCGCCAAAAAGCCCGGCGAGAACGCGGTCAAGGTTGCCGACCAACTGCTGGAACGAGTCGAGCAACTCAAGGGCACCTTCATTCCCGAGGGCGTCAACCTCACCGTCACCCGCAACTACGGCGTCACCGCCAACGATAAGGCGATGACCCTGATCCACAAACTGATCTTCGCTACCAGCCTGGTCATCGTGTTGGTGTTGATCGCGCTGGGCTGGCGCGAGGCGCTCATCGTCGGCGCGGCGGTGATTCTGACCCTGAGCATTACTCTATTTGCCTCCTGGGCCTGGGGCTTCACCCTCAACCGGGTGTCTTTGTTCGCCCTGATCTTTTCCATCGGCATTCTGGTGGACGACGCCATCGTGGTGGTGGAGAACATCCACCGCCATATCCACTTGGGCGGGCGCACCCTGGTCGAGGCGATTCCTCGGGCGGTGGACGAAGTGGGCGGGCCAACCATTCTGGCGACGTTTACCGTGATCGCCGCCCTGCTGCCGATGGCCTTCGTCTCCGGGTTGATGGGTCCGTACATGAGTCCGATCCCGATCAACTCCAGCATGGGCATGTTGATCTCGCTGGCGGTGGCCTTCGTGTTTACCCCGTGGCTGACTTACAAAGTGCTGCGGCGGGTGGTGGAGAAACATCGGCCCGCGCCTCCGGAAGCTTCGCCCCCCCCCGGCGCTGACGCGCCACCCCGCCTTGTCCAGGGCGGGGAACACGCGGAGGATCGGGAGGCACGGGAGAATTTTTCCCATCGCCTGTTTCGCCGCGTGGTCGGCCCTTTCCTGCGGGGGCGACGGGGCAGGCCGCTGCGCTGGATGCTCGGCTGCGGCGTGTTGCTGCTGATCGGCGGTTCGGTCAGCCTGGCCTATTTCCAATGGGTCGTGCTGAAAATGCTGCCGTTCGACAACAAGTCGGAGTTTCAGGTAATCGTGGATATGCCGGAAGGGACGACGCTGGAACAGACCGCGCGGGTGCTGGGCGAACTGGGCCGCTATCTCGGCACGGTCGAGGAAGTCACCGACTATCAGATCTACGCCGGCGCCGCCGCGCCGATCAATTTCAACGGTCTGGTGCGGCAATATTACCTGCGCGCCGGCGCCAACGTCGGCGACATCCAGGTCAACCTGGTCGACAAGAAACACCGCCATCGCCAGAGCCACGACATCGCTTTGGCGGTGCGGGGTCCGCTCCAGGACATCGGCCAGAAATACGACGCCAACGTCAAGGTGGTCGAGGTGCCGCCCGGTCCGCCGGTCATGTCGCCCCTGGTGGCCGAGGTCTACGGCCTGAACTATCCCGGCCAGATCCGGGCCGCCCAGGAAGTGCGGCGGATCTTCAGCGCCACGCCCGACATCATCGATGTGGACGATACGGTCGAGGCGCCCGCCGAACGGCTGATCGCCCATGTGGATCGGGCGAAGGCGGCCCTGCTCGGGGTATCGCAACAGGCGGTCGCCGCCGATCTCAACACCGCGCTGCGCGGCGAGGATGTCAGCTACCTGCATTCCAGCACCGCCAAGTACCCCATTCCGCTGCGGCTGGAACTGCCGGTCGCCGACAAGGCCGGCATGGCGACCGTGCTGGATTTGAAGACCCGCGCCCAGGGCGGCCAACTGGTGCCGCTGTCGGAGATCGTCGATGTCGAACGGACCCAGCGCGAAAACGCCATCTATCACAAGGATCTGCTGCCGGTGGTGTTCGTGTTCGGCGACATGGCCGGCCCGCTCGATAGCCCGCTGTACGGCATGTTCGAAATCTTTGCCCATCTGCGCGACCAACCGATTGGCGGCGAACCGCTGGAGCAGTTCTTCATTCGCCAGCCGGACAATCCCTATAGTTACAGCCTGAAATGGGATGGCGAGTGGCAGATCACCTACGAGACTTTCCGCGACATGGGCATCGCCTACGCCGTGGGGATGATCCTGATTTACCTGCTGGTAGTGGCGGAGTTCCGTTCCTATCTGGTGCCGCTGATCATCATGGCCCCGATTCCGCTGACCATCATCGGCGTGATGCCGGGCCATGCCCTGCTGCACGCCCAGTTCACCGCCACCTCGATGATCGGCATGATCGCGCTGGCGGGCATCATCGTCCGCAACTCGATCCTGCTGGTGGATTTCATCAACCTGGAAGTCGCCAGCGGGACGCCGTTCGAGGAGGCGGTGATCCGCTCCAGCGCGGTGCGGGCCAAACCGATCATCCTGACGGCGCTGGCGGCCATGCTCGGGGCGCTGTTTATTCTCGATGATCCGATTTTCCGGGGGCTGGCGATCTCGCTGATCTTCGGCATCATGGTGTCCACCCTGCTGACGCTGATCTTTATCCCGGTGCTGTATTACGCGGCGTTTCGCAAGCGGTTGGAATGAAGGCCGGGGTCAGGTCTTGTTTTTTGCCTCTCCGATATCAGCGGCCTGACCCAGGAGATTGCTGATGACCCCGATATAGCATTCCCATATCGGTTGCGAACTTTCCCCTCCTTGGCCAAGGAGGGGTGGCGCGTAGCGCCGGGGGGGTTCGAAACGGTGATCCCACAACTCAGAGAGGAACGCTATATTCGACCCGTTCGGCGGCCAGCGCCAGCACCAGCCGATTACGTTCCAGCGCGGTCTTGCGGGTGACGCGGCGCGTCGTCAGCGGGAAGCCGGTGAGGATCAGCATCCGGCCCGCCGCCAGCGGCTCGCGTTCTTCCGGCAGCGCCCGGTACTGCGTGAGACTGCGCGCCAGCACCTTGATCGCGCGGCCTTGGCGACGCAGCAGCGAACGCAGCACCTGTTGTTCGAGCGGGGAATGGAAGCCGCTGATCAGAATCCGATCTTCCTGGACCCATGTCGGCACGCGCTCCAGAGTTTCGAGCAGGACATGGCCGGGGCATTCGCGGGATGCGATCAGACCCAGCAAGGGTTCGTCGAGCAGGGCCGCGTTGCCCGCGCCGACGAGACGCGCGGCGCATTCGGGGCCGACGAGGCGGGCCAGGTCCGGCGGCAGGCCGACGGGCCGCGCCGGCCATGTTGCCGACGGTATTTGCCTATCCTTCACCTGCAAGCCCGGCCTCGATCAAAAAGCAAACACGTCCAGCACCGCAGAGCGTTTGGGCTTGCTTTGGCCATGCAGGAGTCGCCGGATGCTTTCCGCCGTTTCTGCATCGAAGGTCTTTTCGCCACACTGGAGACAGACCGTCGCCGGGATATGCTCGACCAGCACATAACGTCCGTTGACGTAGAAAACCTCTTCCACTTCTTCGCGATGGACTTTGTGGCCGCCGCAAATTTCGCACTTGGACAGGCGTTGGTGCATAAATACTCTTCTGGACTGTCAAAGTCGTTAGGAATCCCCGG
>JAPUDV010000102.1 GCA_027492875.1 Candidatus Competibacteraceae bacterium
GCCCTGGTTGGTGACGGTTAGCCCCCGGACCAGCGCCGCGCCCGCCAGCGACCGGTAGAACGGATCGGCGGTCGTCGCCCGCCCGTCCACCGCCAGTTGCAGTTGCCCTGGTTGTTGCAGCAACGCCCGCGCCGCCAGCAGTAGCCAGGCCTGTTCCTGAGTGCTGCTGTAGCGGCGGGTGTTGTAGTCGGCGGCCACCTGCTCGGCCAACCCTGATAGCTGCTCCGGCAGCAGCTTTGCCTCGGCCAACAGCGTCAGCAGCGCCGCCCGGTCGCGCAGCGGACTGCCGTAGTCGCGCATCGTCGTCCGCTCGGTCCGGTTTAGCGCGGCGGTGAAGGCTTCCCGCGCCCGGCCCAGTTCGCCGTAGCGGGCCAGCGCCGCGCCCAGTTGGGCTTGCGCCAGCGCGTTCGGTAGCTTCTGCAAATAATTGTCGTGCAGGTAGCGCAGATCGCCGATGGCCGCCTTCTGCACTCGCGCCAGTACGTACAGGTTGTAGGCCCGCCAGCCGAGTCGTTCGGTGTCGAAATCGCTTTCGTTCACCCGCTCCTGCAAGCGTTTCAAACCGCTCTGATAGGCTGCCTCCGGCACCAGATACTGTTCCTGCCGGGCGCGAACCAGGAAATCCATGGCGTAGGCCGACAGCCAGTCCTCGATATTGTTACTGGGACTCCACAGCCCGAAGCCACCGCCGGCGTCCTGCAAGCTCAGGATCCGCTGGATCGCTTCCTGCACCCGCGCCCGCAGACCGGCTTCGGTGGCGTTCTGGCCGACCCAGGCTTGGGCGACCTGATTGAAATACAGCAGCGGCAGGGCGCGGCTGGTGGTCTGCTCCAGGCAACCGTAGGGATAGCGGTCCAGTTCGGCCAGCAGTTCGGGCACGTTGAGGTTGGGCCGACTGGCGACGCTCAATTGCGCCTGACCGGTGCCGGGCAGGAAATCGCTCAACATCTTGTCGCCGAGCCGCAGTGATTCGCCGGGGTTCAGCCGTTGCGCCGTGCGGTTGCTGACGATGGTCTGCGCTGGCCGCACCCCGATGTCCGCTTCCCGGATCAAGTGAAAGTCGTTCGGCCCCGTGACCTGCAAGCGAACCTGGCCCTTGCCCGGTTTCAAACCGCGCAGGGTAAAGGTCCGGCTGTCCTGATTTTGAGTGGCGGAATCGGTCACCGTGAAGGTAAATGCCGCCGGCTCGTTCACCGCCGCCGCACCCTCGGCGCTCAGGTGCAGTTGATAATCGCCCGGCGGGGCGTTCAAGTTCTGCACGGTCACGGTAACCCGGCTTTCGTCTTCCGGCGCCAGGAAACGCGGCAGATAAACCCGCGCCACCAGCGGGTCGCGCACCAGCGGTGCGGCCTCGGCCCGACCGACCCGGTTGCGATCCCAGGCCACCGCCATCAGGCGCAACTGGCCGTTGAAATCGGGCAGCGCCAGCGACACGCGCGCCCGTCCGTCGCCGTCCAGCGCCACCGGCCCGGAGAACAGCGCCAGGGTTTTCACCGTGCGGATGCCGGAGGCGTCCAGTTGCCGGCTGCCGGCGTCGCCACCGGCCCGGAGCTGACCCGGTTGCCCGCCGGCTTCGATCAGCTTGCCGTACAGATCCAGCACCTGCATGCTTAGTCGGCGCTTGCCGAGGAAGTATTGCACCGGGTCCGGCGTGGTGAAGTCGGTCAGTTGCAGGATGCCTTCATCCACCGCCGCCACTGTCAGCCAGGCCGGTTGGCCGGCGTCGAGGCCGGTGACCGCGACCGGCAGTTCCACGGTCTGGCGCGGCTTCCATTCGGTCGGCGCGTCGAGAGTGACGGTCAGGGTGCGCGGCGCGGGGTCCAGCCCCACCCAGGTCACGCCGATGGCCCGGCCCGGCCCGCGCTGCGTGGCGCTGTCCGCCGGGCGGAACGCGGTGGCGGCGATGTACACCCCCGGACCCCACTCGGCGGGGATCGGCAGTTCCACCGTCGCGCCGTCGGCGCTGGCGCTTACGGTTCTGCTCAGCCACAGCCGGTCGCCGACCACGTTCAGCAGCACCTCGCCGGGAAACGGGGCGCGCACGAAAATCTTGGCGGTTTCGCCGGCCTGGTAGCGCGGTTTATCCAGCGTCACCTTCATCTGGTCGGGCGTGTCGCCCTCGCTGGGAGTTTCGAACCAGCCGGCGGTGAAGCGCACGCTGGAGGCGACACCGGTGGTCGGATCGACGACATCCAGTCGGTAGTGGCCCCAGTCCAACCCCCGCTGGGTTACCACGGCGGGCTGACCGGCGACGAGGTTCAGGGTCTGGGCGCCGGCCGGCGTGCTGTCGCGGATGATCATCTTGTAGTTCCAGCGGCCGTCGTCGTGATACCAGTAATACTGGTACTCCTCGCGCACCAGTTCGGCGCGCAGCCCGTTTTTGGCCTGTGGCTGACCCAGCGGATCGAGCGCGATCACCTCGAACGCGGCTACTTGGCCGGTCTGGACGCCGCCGTCGCCGAAGCGCGGTTTGATGCCGATGGCGAAGGGTTGAGTCCGATAGGGTAGATCCAGGCTGCGGTTCACCGGCCGCCCGCCCGGTTCGAACAGCGATACTCGCACCCTGGCCAGCAGCGGCCGAGTGGTGTCGGGCGTCTGGTCCAGCGTGATCGACGCCTGCGCCTTGCCTTGAGCGTCGGTGCCGGCCAGCGCCACCGGGAAGCGTTGCGCGGTCCAACTGTCCTGCGCCAGCCCGAAGCGGTAGCCGGGGAAGGCTGGATAGGGGTCGGCGTCCTCGTCCAGCACCACCTCGGCCTCGGCCTTGAGGTTGGCGGCTGGCGCGCCGTACAGGAAGCGGCCGTCGATGTCCACCGTGGCCGGCTCGCCCGGCTTCAACAGGGTCGCCGTCGAGTTCAACTCCACTTTCAACTGCTGCGGCACGAAATCCTCGACCTGAACGCTCAGTTGCCCGACCGGTTCGCCCTTGGGGTCGGTATAGGCCTTGACCGTCCAAGCGCCGGTGCGAGCATTCAGCGGCAGCGGCAGCTGGACGTGGTAGCCGCCCAGAGCGGGATTGCTTGGCCGCAACTGAGCGATTTCCACGGTGTCCGGACGGAACACCTTCAAGGTCAGCGGCGTCTCGGGGAGGGCGTAGCCACGGCTGTCGCGCGTCAGCACCATCAGCTCCACGGTCTCGCCGGGCCGGTAGACGCCGCGTTCGCTGTATAAAAAGGCATCCACGGGTCCCGACGCGGCGCGGCCCCCGACGCCGCGGTCGCTGAGATCGAAGGCCGGCTTGGTCAGGTCGAGAAAATTGTAGTCGCCGTTACCGAAGGCCATCAGCGCCGCTGGCTCGCGACCGCCGGCGCCGCGCAACAGGCCCGGATCGAGCCGGACGTAACCCTGGCGGTCGGTGACCGCCTTGCCCAGTTCGCCGTTGTTGCGGGCATACAGCCGCAGTTCGATGCCCGGTAGCGGCTTGGCGCTGGCCAGCGAGCGGGCGAACACATGCAGGCCATCGTCGCCGCGCAGGGTGAACAGGCCGATGTCGGAGATCACCAGCCATTGGGTGGCCTGGTTTTTGTAGCTGTCCGGATCCTGGCTGATCGAATCGGCGGAGACGATGTAGATGCCCGCTTGCGGGTCGCGCAGGATCTCGCTGATCGGAATGGCGGTGGTCACTTCCTGATTACGCGCGCCGGCGGCCAGGGTCAGGGTTCCTGCCCACACCTGTTCGCCGGAGTGCTGGGCGATGGTGTTGAGATCGTAGCCGTCCAGCAGGTTGGTGATGCGGCGGTTTTCGATCTCCCGCAACAGGTTGCGGTCGTTGATGCGCAGCACCCGCAGCCGCGCCGCCTCCAGGTTGACGCTGGTCAGGGGCAGGTGCTGGCCGCCGGTCTTGGGCAGCACGTAGGTCGCGCCGCGAAAACCCAGGGTCGGCTCGCGGTCCTCGACCTTGGCGGTGAACTCCTGGTCGACGCGGGTTTTCTCGCCGGTGGCGGAGGGGATGCCGGCCCGGGCGGTGATGGTGTAACTTTGACCGTGACCGACGCCTTCCACGCACAATTGCTGCTCCTTGGCGCTGGCCACCGTCTGAATGGCCGGCTGGACTAGTAAATAATCTTCATAATGAATCCGCCGATCCCGGGCCAGATCGTCGGAGAAGTTCAGGCAGACTTTCGGGGTGGCGCTGTTGGATTCGACCGAAACGCCCTTGATCTGGAAGGCATTGGCGTCGGCCAGTTCCTGGTAGCGCTTGGCGATGCGCGGGTTGTCTTCCAGTTCCAGCCCCTCGCGGAACGCGGCCATGGCCCGCTTGGGCGACCCGTCCTGGTCGTACAGTTCGCCCAGCCAGAACAGGGCGCGGGCGCGTTCGAACGGCGCACGCGCCGCCTGCAAGGCATTCCAGGCGGCCTGCCGGGTGCGTTCCCGCGCATGCTGGGTTTGCGAATCGTTTCGGCTTTGCGCCAGAGTGCGCCAGACCTGACTCAGGTCCAGCCAAATCGCCGCCGACGCGCTGGCGACCAGGGCAGTTTCGTAGCGCTCGACGGCGGCGGTCCAGTTGCTTTGCCGCGCCTGTTGCTCGGCCTGTTGCGCCAGCGTGGCGGCCGGCTGGCCGGCGGGATCGCGGATGTCGCGGATGGATTGCAGGTACTGGGCGGCGGCCACCGCCAGCGTTGGATCGTCGAAAGCGCGGGCGTCGACCGACAGCAGCGCCAGCAGGAAGAACGGAAGCAATAAACGGTGCATTGCGGGCTCCTTGGGATCGAGAGGGCGGGCGCGGGGGCGGGACGGGTTGCGTCCCGACGCCCGCCACGATCGCGGGCTATGATTGATAGTGTTGATCATAGCCGGTTCCGGCGCGGCCGGCTGGGCGCGAAAGCGGCTCTTGCCCGCGCCCGGGCGGTGGGGCTCGTGAGGAATTTGTGACTGCGATGGGTTATCCAGTGGAACAAGGATTGATACTTGTGAAAAAATACGATGAATCATTCATTGCAGCCTGTCGGTTCTCAACCGTGATCGATTCGGAGGGTTATCGGCCGAACGTCGGCATCATCCTGTGTAACGGAGAAGGACGCCTTTTCTGGGCGAAGCGGATCGGGCAGCGGTCCTGGCAGTTTCCCCAGGGCGGCATCCAGCGGGATGAGTCGCCCGAGCAGGCCATGTTTCGCGAGCTGGCCGAAGAAGTTGGCCTGCGGCCGGAGCACGTTCAAGTGATCGGCTGCACCAAGGGCTGGCTGCGCTATCGGTTGCCCAAGCGTTTGATCCGGCGCGGCGGTAAGCCGATCTGTATCGGCCAGAAACAGATCTGGTTCCTGCTGCGGATGCTGGGCGGCGAGGAAGCGGTGCGACTGGATTTATCCGAACGTCCCGAGTTCGATCACTGGCAGTGGGTGGATTACTGGTACCCGCTGCGCGCCGTGGTGCCCTTCAAGCGCCATGTCTACTGGCGAGCGCTGTACGAATTGGCTCCGCTGCTGTTTTCCGGACGCCCGCCGCGGCGGGCGCCGCGCGATTCCGGTCCGCCCGAGGCCGGTTTGTCCCGTTCGACGCCGCCGGTTCGGTCCCGGCCGGCCGATCCGATCCGGCAATCCGCCACCGTGGTCAAGCAGGTGGTCGTGTTGCCGCTGCGGCGGGTGGAGATCGGCCAGCACCCCGTCATCACCCGCATGGTGGTTTCAGCGCGGCGGCTGGGCGAACTGGAGGCGGCGCCCGCCGTGCCGGCGCTGGAGTCGCCGGCCGTCATGGCATCCCTGGACGAGGTTCGTTCGTCGCACCCGACGGTATCGCGCCCGCATCATGTGTTCCGGCGCTGAAGGTTTCCGCTTTGCTGCCTGTTGAGGACGGTTCCCATGCTGGACATCCTGCGGCGTATCGTGCAGGACATCAACGCCACCCGCGACTTGAGCGAGGCGCTCAATCTGATCGTGGCCGAGGTCAAGGCCGCGATTCATACCGATGTCTGTTCGGTGTACATGACCGACTACACGCGTGGCGAACATGTGCTGATGGCCACCGACGGCCTGCGGCCGGGCGCGGTGGGCAAGGTGCGGCTGAAACTCGGTCAAGGGCTGACCGGGCTGGCCGCCAGCCGGGCCGAGCCGGTCAATGTCGACAACGCACCCGCCCACCCTGCTTTCCGCTACATCGCCGCCACCGGCGAGGCGCCGTTCCGCGGCTTCATCGGCGTGCCGATCGTGCGCCGCCGCAAAGTGTTTGGGGTACTGGTGTCGCAGCAGCGCGAGCAGCGCAAGTACACCGCCGACGAGGAATCGTTTCTGGTGACGCTGGCGGCGCAACTGGCCGGATGCATCAACCAGGCGGAAATCCGCCAGGCGCTGGAGCGGCTCGACGACGACGCGCTATCGGGCACCCTGTTTCTGGAAGGGGTGGCCAGTGCCCGTGGTTTGGCGATTGGCGAGGCGGTGGTGGTGTTTCCGGCCACCGCACTGAACCAGGTACCGGATAAGGACATCGACGATCCGGATGCCGAGGCGTCGCGCTTCCGCCAGGCGGTGGCGGCGGAATTGGCCGAACTGCAACGTTTAAGCGAGCGAATGCGGCTGCTGCTGGCGGCGGGCGATCGGGCGCTGTTCGATGCTTACGCGCTGCTGCTGAGCAGCGACAGTCTGGTCAACGGCACCCTGGAGCGGATCGCTGCTGGCAACTGGGCGCCCGGCGCGCTGCGGGCCACGGTGCTGGAATACGCCAATATCTTCGCGGAAATGGACGACCCCTACCTGCGCGAGCGCGCCGCCGACATCCTCGACCTCGGCCAGCGCCTGCTGGACCGCCTGCAGGAAGAGCAGGTGGTCAATCGCCATTATCCCGACTACACCATCCTGATGGGCGAGGAGATCAGCGTTTCCCAACTGCTGGACGTACCGCCCGAGAAGCTCAAGGGGCTGGTGTCGGTGCGCGGCACCGGCGCCTCGCACGTCGCCCTGCTGGCGCGCGGGTTGGGAGTGCCAGCGGTGTTCGGCGTCAGCAACCTGCCACCAGGCCGCTTGCACGGCCGCGAGGTGGCGGTGGACGGCTACACAGTGCGGGTTTGCATCCAGCCCAGCCCGGCGCTGCGCCAGGAATATCTGAAGCTGATCGCCGAGGAGGCCGAACTGTCGCGCGGCTTGCAGCACCTGCGCGATCTGCCGGCCGAGACGCTGGACGGCCATCGGCTGGAACTGCACGCCAATTCCGGTCTGTTCGCCGACATCGCCGCCGCCCGCAACAGCGGGGTGCTGGGGGTGGGGCTGTATCGCTCGGAGCTGCATTTCTTCCTGCGCGACCGCTTTCCCGGCGAGGAAGAGCAGGCCACCATCTATACCCGGGTATTGCGGATCATGGAGCCGCATCCGGTGGTGCTGCGCACGCTGGACGTGGGCGGCGACAAGCCGCTTCCGTACTTTCCCATCAACGAGCAGAACCCGTTTCTGGGCTGGCGCGGCATCCGCATCAGCCTGGACCAGCCCGATCTGTTCAAGACGCAGTTGCGGGCGATGCTGCGGGCCGGCGCGGTTTATCCCAACTTGGCGATCCTGTTTCCGATGATCGGCAGCGTCAGCGAGCTGAGCGAGGCGTTGGATCTGCTGCGCTGCGCCGAGGTGGAATTGCGGGAGGACGGGGTACCGGTTCGAACGCCGCGGGTCGGAATCATGGTGGAAGTGCCGTCGGCGGTGTATCAGATCGACCGCTTGGTGCGGATGGTGGATTTCGTTTCCGTCGGTAGTAACGACCTAACCCAGTACCTGCTGGCGGTGGACCGCAACAACGACCGGGTTGCCAAGCTGTACGACCCACTGCATCCGGCCGTGCTCATGGCGATCCGCCAAGTGGTCGAGGGTGGTCAGGCCGCCGGCAAGCCGGTCGGCGTGTGTGGCGAGATGGCCGGCGATCCGGTGTCCGCCCTGCTGTTGGCGGCGATGGGCGTGGACAGCCTAAGCATGAATCTGGGTAGCCTGCTCAAGATCAAGTGGATGATTCGCAGCATTCGCCATGACGTCGCTCAAAATGTTCTCGCCGAGGTGATGCAGATGGACAACGCCGCCGCCATCCGGGAACACGCCAATATTTTCCTCGACCAGCAGGGCTTGAGCGGCCTGTTGCGGGTGGGGAAATAATTCCCCGTGTAAATTTTCTCGTGTGCCCGGTGTGATGAAGGTCTGGATGAGGGAACGGATAGTCACTTGCCGGACGTTTTCCAGCACCCGAATCACCACCGCGATGAATCATCCCAAAAATCGGCGTGATGGCGACCCGCCAGCACCGTTCCGGTCAGATCGTCAAAAACGCGATGGCAACGTTCGCAACGATATTTCCGCCGTGCCGGTTGGGTGGTGTCTCGAGCCTGCTGCGTGATCGCCGCGGTGCCACGGTGGGGACAACGGACCCCCTCGGGCCACCGCAACTGGCGCGCGGTTTCTTAACCACTGACATCGTCCAGCGGAGTTTGAAAGTGGCTCATCGTCGGGGGTCAAGTCCTATTGTTGCTGGAAAAAAGGAGACGGGATGCGGTGGGTGATGCCGCCACCGTGGTCGGTTGCCGGAACCCGGTTTGCAGCTCGGTTTGCAGTTCCTCGATCTGTTTGAGTTCGAACTCGCTGATGACCCGCCGCCGCCAGGACTGGCTGGCGCGGGCCAGGGCGGCGAACATCCGTTTCAGGACGGCCCGTTGGCCGAAGGCGTGGGGGATGGTCTGGGTCCGCCGGCGGGTAGTGTTCCAGACATGGGTTTTATATTAAAACCCCAAATTCATATCGGTTGAT
>JAPUDV010000103.1 GCA_027492875.1 Candidatus Competibacteraceae bacterium
TGCAGACCAACTTCGGCGGCGGCAAGACGCACTCGATGCTGGCGCTCTACCACTTGTTTTCCGGGATTGCACCGACCGAACTGGCCGGCATCGACGCGGTGATGTCCGCCGCCGGGGCCAGCAAGATTCCGACGGCCCGCCGCGTGGTGCTGGTGGGCAACAAGATCTCTCCCGGCAACCCGTCGGTGAAGCCCGACGGCACGGTGGTGCGCACGCTGTGGGGTGAACTGGCCTGGCAACTGGGCGGCAAGGAAGCCTTCGCCCGCGTGCAGGCCGACGACGAAAAGGCCACCAGCCCTGGCGACGTGCTGCGCGAGCTGTTCAACGACTACGGCCCCTGCCTGGTCCTGATCGACGAATGGGTGGCCTATGCGCGCCAACTGCACGACCAGAGCGACCTGCCCGCCGGCGGCTTCGAAACGCAATTTACCTTCGCCCAATTGCTGACCGAATCGGCCAAGCTGGCGAAGAACTGCCTGCTGGTGATCAGCCTGCCGGCGTCGGATACCTCGGGCTCGTCACAGAATCTGCCACACTCGCAGGCGAACGACGTGGAAGTCGGCGGCACGCGTGGTCGCGAGGCGCTCGAGCGGCTGCGCAATGTCGTCGGGCGGGTCGAATCGTCGTGGCGGCCGGCGAGTGCCGAAGAGGGCTTTGAGATCGTTCGCCGGCGCCTGTTCCAGCCGCTTGCCGACCCGGCGCAGTTCAAGGACCGGGACGTGGTGGCGCGCGCCTTCGCCGATTTCTACCGCACGCAGCAGGCGGAGTTTCCGCCCGAGTGCCGCGAATCCGAGTACGAGAAACGCATCAAGGCAGCGTATCCGATCCACCCGGAAATCTTCGACCGGCTGTATACCGACTGGTCGACGCTGGTGAAATTCCAGCGCACGCGCGGCGTGCTGCGGCTGATGGCGGCGGTGATCCACAGCCTGTGGGAGAAGGGCGACCGCAATCCGCTGATCCTGCCCGGCAACGTGGCGATCGACGACGCGCGCGTGCAGTCCGAACTGACGCGCTATCTCTCCGACAACTGGGTGCCGGTGATCGAGAAGGACGTCGACGGGCCGAACTCGCTGCCGCTGAAGCTGGACAGCGAATTGCCCAACCTGGGCAAGTTCTCCGCCTGCCGGCGGGTGGCGCGCGCGATCTACCTGGGCTCGGCGCCGACCACGGCCGCCGCGCACAAGGGCATCGAGGACCGGCGCGTCAAGCTCGGCTGCGTCATGCCCGGCGAATCGCCCGCGGTCTTTGGCGACGCCCTGCGCCGGATGGCCGGCGCGGCCACCTACCTCTACCAGGATGGCCCGCATTATTGGTATTCCACGCAGCCGACCGTGACCAAGCTGGCGGAAGATCGCGCCGAGCAGATGAAGCGCGAGCCGGACAAGGTCGCGCACGAGCTGGAGCAGCGCCTGCGCAGGGATCTCGCGCGCACCGGCGACTTTCCGCGCATCCACCCGATGCCGGCGAGCGGCGCCGACGTACCGGACGACCTCGACGCGCGGCTGGTGGTGCTCGGTATCAATCATCCGTACAGCAAAGACGGCCGCAGCGCGGCCGAGCGGGCGGCGAAGGCCATTCTGGAAAACCGGGGCAATACACCGCGGCTGTACCGCAATACCCTGGTCTTCCTGGCCGCCGACAAGACGCGCTTGCAGGACCTCGACGAGGCGGCGCGCAAGTTTCTCGCCTGGCGGTCGATTCTGGACGAGCAGAAGAACCTCAATCTGACGCCCTATCAGGTCACCCAGGCCGAGACGCAGAAGACGTCGGCCGACGGCGCGGTGACGGCACGGGTGCCCGAGACCTATCAATGGTTGCTGGTACCGGTGCAGGGAACACCGCAGGCGGCGATCACCTGGGAGGCGCTGCGCCTGCAGGGACAGGACGCTCTCGCCGTGCGCGCGAGCAGGAAGCTGCGCGCCGACGAGCATTACCTGACCAGCTTTGCCCCGACCCGCCTGCGCATGGAACTCGACCGCGTGCCGCTCTGGCGCGGCAACGATGTCGCGGTGAAACAACTGGTCGAGGACTTCGCGCGCTACCTTTACCTGCCCCGGCTCAAAGATTCCGGCGTGCTGCTCGACGCGATCCGCGACGGCGTAAACCTGCTGACCTGGACGCAGGACAGCTTTGCCTTTGCCGAAAGCTTCGACGAGGGCGCGGGGCGTTATAAGGGGCTGCGCGGTGGCGCGATGGTGACGCTGGGCGACGCGCACGCGCCGGGCTTGGTGGTGAAGCCCGATGTGGCCAGCAAGCAACTGGAGGCCGAGCGTGCTGCACGACCGGCCGATGGGGCGTCGGGGCAGTTGCCGGGCGATGGGCTTGCCGTTCCGCGCCCGCCGCACGGCTGCGCGCCTCGACCCGGACCGCTGCCCGCCGCCGCGAAGCCGAAACGCTTCCACGGCGCCGCCACCCTCGATCCCACCCGCGTCGGTCGCGACGCCAGCCGCATCGCCGAGGAAATCGTGGCGCATCTCGCCGGGCTCGTCGGCGCGGCGGTTCGAGTGACGCTGGAGATCGAAGCGGAGATCCCGAATGGCGCTCCGGATCAAGTCGTGCGTACCGTGACCGAGAACAGTCGGACGTTGAAACTGACCAGCCACGGATTCGAGAGCGATTAGGAGCCCCAACCTGACCGATTTGTACCGCATCCAGCGAATTCAGTGCTTCGAAGACCCCCTCCCCCAACCCCTCTCCCTCAAGGGGCGCGGGGCGTTTTTGTGCAGCCTCTCAGTTGCGAGTTGCCATCCATGAACTGGTCCCACACCGCGCTCACCGAACGACTCAACATTCGCTATCCGATCATTCAGGCGCCCATGGCCGGCGGCCCCGGCACCCCGCAACTGATGGCGGCGGTTAGCAATGCCGGCGGTTTGGGGTCGCTCGCGGGCGCCTGCCTGCAACCGGAGGCCCTGCGACAAGCCGTCGCCGAGGCGCGCGCCCTTACCGACCGGCCGTTTGCCGTCAATCTGGCGCTGGGCGGCGCGGTCCGCGGCGACCCGGACCGTCTCGCCCGCGCCCGCGAACTGCTGGCGCCCTACCGGGCCGAGCTGGGGCTGCCGCCGGAACCGCCCGCGCTGCCGCAACCACCGGAATTCGAGCAACTGCTGGATATCCTGATGGAAGAACGGGCGCCGGCGGTCAGCTTTATTTTCGGCGCGCCGGATACCGTGTATCTGGAGTTATTGCGGGATGCCGGAATCGTCACTTTCGGCACCGCCACCCACCTGCTGGAGGCGATCGTGCTGGAGGAAAGCGGGGTGGATTTCATCGTCGCCCAGGGCGCCGAGGCGGGCGGCCATCGCGGCACCTTTATCGGCCACCCGGAACAGGGGTTGGTCGGTATTCTGACCTTGGTGCCGCTGTTGGCCAAGCACGTCCGGGTTCCCATCATCGCCGCCGGCGGCATCATGGACGGGCGCGGCATCGCTGCTGTCCGAATGCTGGGCGCGGCGGGCATCCAGATGGGCACCGCCTTCCTGGCCTGTCCGGAAAGCGGCGCGTCTCCCGCCTACAAGGCGTTGCTGAGCGAAGGCAGCGAAATCGCCACCACCCTGAGCCGCGTTTTCACCGGCCGCTCCGGTCGGGTATTGCGCAACCGCTTGGTCAACGAACTGCACCCGCACGAAGCCGATCTGCCCGGTTTTCCGCTGCAATTGTTTTTGACCGAGGAGCTGCGCCAGGTCGCCGCCGAACGGGATCTGACCGATTTCATGGCCTTGTGGGCCGGTCAGGGCTGCCATTTGAGCGAGAACCGGCCGGCGGCCGAGCTGATCGCGGCGTGGGCGGCGCAGGCAACGGCGCTGCTGGGCGCGGGCAACGGCGAAGATAGCCCTGCGCTTTAGAGTGCGTTTTTGCATGGACTCCGGGAATTTAAGGCGTCGAAAAACAACCCTCGCCCCCAGCACCCGACGCGCGGGGACGCCAAAAAAACCGCAGGGTGGGAACGACTGCAATCCCGCCGATTGGCTGGAGTCGGGCTAAAGGATAGCCCCTGTCTTCTTGTTGACCTTGCGGGCGGTCGTGGCATAGCCCGCCGGGCCATTTGCGATGAGCGCGCGCCCGTCTCCGGAAGCGAACAGCCAGCGCGCGACGAACTCGTTTTCCGGCAGCGGCCGGCCGAAATAATAACCCTGGCCGTGGGGGCAACCTTCGCGCAGTAGGAAATCCATTTGCATTTCGGTCTCGACGCCCTCGGCGATCACCGATAGACCTAGGTTTCCGGCCAGCATGATGATGGCGCGGATAATGGCCTCGTTGTTGGCGTCGCGGCCGATGTCGGCCACGAAGGATCGATCAATTTTAAGTCTTTGAATCGGTAGGCGTTTCAGGTACATCAACGAAGAATAACCGGTGCCGAAATCGTCCACTGCCAGATGGACGCCGAGCGCTCGGAGATCCCCGAAAAACCGGAACGCGTCCTCGGCCTTGATGATGAACGACTCGGTGATTTCTATCTCCAGACATTCGGGCGGCAACCCGTTTTCGGCGAGGATCGCCTCGATCAGACCGGTCATCCCGCCGCGTTCGAATTGCCGGATCGAGAAGTTGACGGAAATTTTATCGATGCGATATCCCGCCGCGCGCCACGCTTGCAGCTTCGCGCAGGACTCCCGCAGCACCCACTCGCCCAAGGTGACGATGAAGCCGGTTTCCTCGGCGAGGGTGACGAACTTTCCAGGCAGGACCAGGCCCAGTTCGGGATGGTTCCAGCGGACCAGTACCTCGGCGCCGATCAGCGTGCCGCTGGCCATGTCCACCTGCGGTTGAAAATGGACGACCAACTCGTGGTTCTTGACCGAGCGCCGCAGCATCGCTTCCAGACGCAAGCGGTCGAGGGCGTTGGTGGTCATTTCCCGAGCGTACAGGTGATAGTTGTTGCGGCCCTTGGCCTTGGCCTGATACATGGCGGCGTCGGCGTTTTTCACCAGTTCGCCGCAATCCTGGCCGTCGGCCGGGTAATAGCTGATGCCGATGCTGGCGGAAATATGGATGTCGTGTTCCGCGAGTAAAAATGGTTTTTCGAAGATGGCCAGCAGCTTGTGGGCCACCATGGTGGCATCCTGATGGCTGCCGATATCCTCGATCAGCAGGATGAACTCGTCGCCGCCCAAGCGCGCCAGCGTGTCGCAAGCACGAGTCGGCTTTCGCAGCTCCCCGGCCACCATTTGCAGCAGTCGATCGCCGAGCTGATGGCCCAGGGTATCGTTGACATCCTTGAAGTGGTCCAGATCGATGAACAGCACGGCCAAACGGGTACTTTCGCGGGCCGCGCGCAGAATGCTCTGGTTCAGGCGGTCGTTGAACAGAACCCGGTTTGGCAGTTCGGTCAGCGGATCGTGATGAGCGAGGAAGATGAGTTGCCGCTCGAAGTTCTTGATCGCCGCGATGTCGGTAAAAACGCCGACGTAGTGAGTGACGCAACCGGCCTGATCCTTCACCGTGCTGACGGAGAGCAGCTCCGGATAAATCTCGCCGTTCTTGCGGCGGTTCCAGATCTCGCCGCGCCATTTGCCGGTCTGCTCGATGGTCCGCCACATCTGTTGGAAAAACGCCGCGTCGTGCCGGCCGGACTGGATGAGATTGGGTCTTCGGCCCAGCACTTCCTCGGCGGTATAACCGGTGATCTCGCTAAACGCCGGATTGATTGCCAGAACGATCTGATCGGGACCGGTGATCACGATGCCCTCGGCGGCGCTTTCGAACACGCTCGCCACCAGCCGCAACCGCTCGCGCCCCTGCTTTTGCGCGCTCAGATCGCTGTAGATCCAGACGCTCCCTTCCTGGGGCTGGCTCGAATCCAGCGCCCGACCGTTGAGGCAGCCCCAGAACAGGTCGCCGTCCTTGCGCCTCAGCCACCGTTCCTCCACATAGGTCTCGCCGCGTCCCACGGCACTGTAGGCGCGTTCGCCGGTCGCCCGAAAATCCTCCTCGGTCGGATACACGATTCGAGTCGTATGGCCGAGCATCTCGCCTTCCCCGTAGCCGAACAACTCCTCGAAGCGGCGGTTGCACTGGATGATCACGCGCTGCCTGACCAGCACGATGCCGACCAGCGCGTTGTCGAGAATGGCTTCCCGCTGCGCCAGCAGGGATTTGAGGCGCGCTTCGTCCCGCTTGCGCTGGGTGATGTCGCGGGCGATCGACAGCATCGCCCGCCCTTCGGTCAGCAGGATGCTGCTCGACGTCACTTCGACCTCGATCGGGGAACCATCCACCCGGAGATGGCGCTGTTCCATGGCGGGTAACAGGATCGGTTGCTCGGAATCCCGCACCGCCCGCAGGCGTTGCGCCACCGCCTCGTGAGAATCGGGATGAATCCGCTCTCTCCACGGCAAGCCCAGCAACTGTGCCTCGCTGTCGGCGCCAAACAGGCGCAGCGCGGAGCGATTGACCATCGTCATGACGCCGTCGCGATGCACGAAAATGGCGTCCGGCGATAAATCCAGCAGGGTGCGGTAGCGCTTTTCGCTTTCCAGCAGAGTTCGCGCGGCCATCTTGCGGTCGTCGATATCGCGCACCACCACCACCAGGCACCGCGCATTGCCGATCTGGGCGGCGCGGGCGTTGACCTCGATCCAGAATTGACGGCCGCCGGCGTTCCTGGCGAGGCGCTCGAAGCTCTGCGGATAGTCGTGCTCGAACGCTTGCGCCAATTGGCTGAGCGCCTGACACTGGTTTGGCTCGTCGTTTGCGCAGAGCGCGTCGAACGTCAGACGCGAGAACGTGCTCCGGCTATAGCCGAACAGTTCGCTCGCCCGACTGTTGGTGTACAGAATCTCTCCGCTTTGGCCGTTTTGGAGAAATACGGCGTCGTTGAGCGAATCGACGATGGCCTCGAAGCGTTCCTCGTTCTCGTAGAGCGCCAGTTCCGCCAACTTGAATTCGGTGATATCCCAGACGATGGCGATGGCGCCGGGTCCGGAGTCTTCCCGAGACACCTGACCGCGCGCGATGAACCAGGCCTCGCCACCGTTCGAGCCGGGACTGCGAAACTCGGTCAGGAATCGCTCGCGCGCCGCGCACGCCCGGCCGACGATCCCCGCCACCCGCTCGCGATCCTCCTGGCACACCAGCGCCAACAGCTCGGCGGCAACCGGTTCTTCCGCCGTGACCGACCATTCGAAGAACCGCATTCGGGCGGTGCTCAGCGCCGTTTGCAGGCGAGCGTAGTGTTCGCGCAGCAAGCGTTCGTTCGCGTGGACCCGCGCCTGCAGCTGGTTGAAGCTGTCGATGAGCTGGCCGATTTCGTCGCGTGTCCGCACCGGTAGCGGCGCCAGGGCGCGTTCGCCGCGAGTCATCTCGCCCAGCGCGACGGTGGCGCCCCGCAGCGGCTTGAGCCATCGGCCGGTCACCCCTACGGCCAGCAGCGGCACGACCGCGGACAGGATTAGCGCCGCGCTCAGGATGGTGCTTTGGAGGGCCCTCACCGGCGCGAACGCCTCGGCGGTCGGCAACACCCCCACGGCCAGCCAGCCCGTCGCCGGAATGCGGTGGCTGGAAGACAGTTCTTCGATGCCCCGGGAACTCACCGCGATGCCGGAATCTTCGTGGCCCGCCATGTGGCGGTCGTGCATCCGGTTGACGCCCGGAGCGGGGATCGGCTGGAGGACGCGGGTCGGGTCGGTCGCCGCCACGAACCGCCCACCCTTGGGATCGATGATCAGGATGCCGCCGTGCTCGCCGCCGTAGGTCCCGATAATCCGGCTGACGAAGCTGGCGGATTCGAGGTCGGTTATACCCACCAGCATCCCCGCTGGTGGGCCGGAGGCCACCGCGACCGACGCGGCGATGGCGATCGATGGACGCCCGGACAGCGTGCCCGCCAGCGGCGCGACGACGACTGCTTCACCCCGCGCCAGCGCGGCGGCGATGGCGTCGTCGCCCGCGAGGCTCCGACCGATCCGTCCGGGCGCGGTCGGAGCCTCGGCCAACACGACGCCGTTGGCATCGAGCGCGAGCAGGCCACCGTTAAACAACGCGGCGATGGCGGGCTGGTCTTGCAGAAAGGCGTTCAGTCGCTCCGGCGAGCCGTACAGCTCCCGTTTGCCCACGGTCTGGGCCAGCGCGCCGATCGATTGAACGCGCAGGCGGATTTCCTGGTCGAGGCTTTCCGCGATCACCGAAACGGCCGCGCGCTGGTGGGCGGCCAGCAGGCGTTCCAGATGACGCTTGAGGGAAAAATCGGCGAAAAGGGCCAGTCCCCAGATGACGGCGAGTAACAACGCCAGTACGAACAGCGGGAATTTGAAGGCGAGGCTCAGGTGGTGCGGTGCGCGCATTCGCCCCCCGACCGAGAGGGCCATGGTCGAGTCCCATATTGCATACAGATTTCGCCAAAACCCGAAAAATGAGTGTAGCGTACTCTAACACATTCCGGCATAATTTCCAGGCTTGGCGGTCGGTTATTCAGCGCGGCTTCGCCCAGGCGCGAACTATCCGCCGCTGCTTGCGAAATTCCCAGACTGCTACCACGCCGGCCAGTGCCAAAAACCCGATCAACCCAAGCAGCAATAGCATGTCCCGCCACGCCGTTTCCAACGGCGACTCGCATTCTCCGGCGCCGCCGGGCTCCAGCACGCTGCGGGCCGGATCGGCCGGATCGTAACGGACCTCGACCGGCGCTCCGGCCGGATACCGGGCCAGCCGCGTTTCGGCCGCTTGCCTTTCCAGGTCGGGCGGCTGGCAGAAATTCAGGAGGTCGCCGCGATAAGCGGTTCCCGTCACGGCGTACTCGAACTCGACGCTCGCCCGATAGCCGGTCACCGAACTCTTCCCTCGGGGAATCCGCAGGGTGGTCACCGAGCCCTCGCGCACCGTGCCCGCCGTCCGCGGCCAGGTTTCGCTGGCGACGGCGGACCGCCGGGCCTGTTCGAGTCGCTGATAGTCCCGATAGTCGCCGGCCGCGAGCACCGCCAACACCACCGTTCCGAGCGCGATCAGGCCCAGCGCCGCTGCCGTCATCCAGGTCATCTGGCGACGGTAGCTGTCCAAAGCGACCAGCTTGCCCAGCAAGACGCCACCGTCGTCCTGAAGCGCGACCAGTTCGTGATCGGGCTCAAGCCTGGAGCAATACAGCTGGACCGTCAGTTCGCGCCGCGACGCGCGGTCCCAGCGCCGCGCCAGATCGAGCAGCGCAAAAACTGGTCCGGCCGACGGTGGCCTGGCGCGCGTTTCGGGGTGCACCGCCACCAGCGTTCCGATGCGGGTGGCCAGGCCGGTCGGCGCCAGCCGGGCGCTCATCGCCGTGCTCTCCCGCAGTATTTGGTTGGCCGTGCTCAAACGCCGCGCCTGCCGGCGCTCCAGATGCCACAGCAAACCGCCCACCAGCGCCATTCCCGGCAACATCACCAGGCCCGTGACCGCAAAAATCACCAGGTTGACCATATCGCGGTCGGTCAGGGCGAAGGTCATCATCAACACCAGCACGCCGGCCATGGTCATAAAGAACAGCAGGCCCAGCAGGCGCAGGCGACGACGGTGCGCGGCGGCCAGTTTTTGCAGGCTGGGATGCAGGGAGGGTTCATTCACGAGGGTCGTGACTCCGGGGGGTGATGGAGCGGGCAATCAATGGCGCGGCGCATCGCCGGCCCGCGCGGAAATCGAGAAGATACCGGTATCCAGCCAGTAGCCGTATTCGTCCTTGAGGGTTTGCAGCTTCAACAGCACCACTCCGCCCGGCTGCTGGTTGCCGGCGGCGTCGCTCACGTCGAGCACCTTGAAATCCAGATCGACGTTCTCTTCGGTGGAGCGCTCCAACGTCACCTTGAGCGGTAGCGCCTTGGAGCGGGCGTCCTGCGGATGCGCGAAGGTGACCCGATACAGGGGAGAAGCCGGCCAGCGTTCGACGTTCAGTTGCCGGAACCCCAGGAACACCGGCGCGTAGAAATCGAAGGTCGCCTCCGGCAGCCGGGTCTTGCGATCCTCCAGTTCCAGATTGGCGAACAGCACGTTGCCCTGCTTGAGTCGGCCGGTCAGCTCCAGCACGCCGATGAAGCGGGCGGTGGACTTCATGCCCAGTTCGCGGCTGCGCAGGTTGAACTTGTACAACTGCCCTTCCGACAGCGCGCACACCATCGCTCCGACCGCCGCCGTGGTCTTGGGGTCAGTCAGCCGGCCGCCGACCGAGCGAAACGGATACCAGTCGCCGACCCGGTAGGCGTGCAGGCTGACGATGCGATCCGGCGGCGCCGGCAGCTTGGCCAGAATCGCCGCCCGCACCGCCGGCAGCCGGCAGGGCCGCCCGGAAATCAGCAGGTAGTCGCAGTCGTACAGGTGGACCACCTCGCACAGATCGCTGAGCACCTGGCCGAGAATGCGGCGCACCGTGGTGTCCAGCGCCAGCATGGTGGTGGCGATCGCCACCTCGGCCAATTGGAAACCCTGACCGCCGGCGGCGCGCACCGCTTCCTCCAGAAACGCCACCACCTGTTCGTGCGGCCCGGCGCCCGGTGGGTAGACATCGGCCAGTTTCAGGGTTACCGCTTCATTGGTCGTGCTGAGATCGGCGTTTTCGTAGCGGTGCAGCAGCGCCAGCGCCAGCGGCAGCGCCACCTGATTGGCGAACTGCCGGCGCAGGGTGCGGTCGCGCTCGGCCTGATCGCCGCGATTGGCGCCCAGCAGCCGCGCCAGCAGTTCCTCGGGGTTGATCGCGCCGCTGTGGCGGATCGCCTCCAGCAGGGCCGGCAGCACGTTGCGCTCGATCAGCCCGCACAGCACGTCGTCGCCGGCGATGTTGAAGCCCTCGCGAAACTCCTGGGTGGGCTTGACCGCCGTGCCGCCTTCCAACTGGTAGGTGGTGATGATGAGGTCGGTGGTGCCGCCGCCGATGTCGATGCTGGCCAGCCGCAGGCAGGGCGCCTCGCCGTAACCCTCCCGCGTCCGCCCGAACACCTGGAAGAACAGCGCGGCGTCGCCCTGGAAATTGTGTTTGATTTCGTTGTAGAGAAACACGATTTGGGTGCCGGTCGCCTCGTCCCATTGCAGGAACGGTTCCGGCGCCTGATCTTCCTCCAGTCCCAGCGCCCGCCAGGTCAGCCGGATCGCCGTGTTGACCCGGCGGGTGAACAGCTTGCGTTCGGCCAGCGGCATGGCGGTGGGCAGGGTCAGAATCGCCCGTCGCAAGCGGCGCGGGGCGTCGGAATAGACCCGTTCGTAGCGGCGGCCGGGCGAGTTGATCTGCACGAAGGCGTGCAGCAGCACCTCGGCGACGAAAAAACTCATCAGCGCGCCGCGCGAGAACAGCGCGGTCACCGCCGGCGGTTCGCCGGGTGCCAGCTCCTCGCCGTCCTCGCGCAGTTGGCCGACGAACGGGCCCGTGGTGACCGGGCCGCTGTCGCCACCGGCGCCGTCCGGGCCGGGGTTGAAGCGCCAGGCGTGGTGGCGCGCGTCGGTGTCCCACAGATAGCGCTTGGGGCTGGACAGACCGGTGTTGCCCTCGGTGCCGTGGCTGAAATAGGACAGCGCCTGCGCCTCGAAGCCGACCCGCGTCACCGTCGGCCACAGGAAGGCGCTGCGACCGCTGCGCCGCGACAGCTTTTCGTCGCCGAACCCGCCGCGCACGAACTCGACCCGGCTGGGAAAGGGTTCGTCGTAGACCCGCTCCGGCTGGCTCAGGTCGCGCAACTCCAGCCGGTAGCTGTCGTTCATGTCCACCGGATCGTCGCCGCTGCTCTCCATCAACATGCCGCAGGTGCGGGAATTGCCGATGTCCAGCACCAGATCCACGTCCACCGGCCGGTTGAGCTGGCGGGTCGGGCCGCTGTCCACGAAGGTGAAGCGCAGCCGTGGCGGTTGCGCCGCCCGCCGCAACAGGGTCAGCACGGTCAGCCAGGCGGCTTGCGCGTCCGGGTTGGCGCGCAGTTCGGCCTCGTCCACCCGGCGCGGGGCGCGGCGGCGGCGTTCGTAGGCGTAAAATCGCTGGTGCAGCCACTCGCGCACCCAGTCCTGCTCCAGCAACCAGCCGGTGTCGGCTTCGGCGTCGCTCAGGGCGAATTCCTCGCCGGACTGCATGTCCAGCGGGCTGGGAGCGAGATAGGGGCGGCCCTCGCGGGTCGGCAGCAACTGGGTGTCGAACGCCAGGGTGACGCGATGGGTGTTGCCCTCGGCGTCGGGGGCCGACAGTTCCACCAGTCGCGCCCGCGCCCAGTTGACCGGCCCCTTGTCGAACAGGTGGTGACCGTCCGGGCGCGGTTCGCGGATGCGCGGGAACGGCAGCGGCAACCAGGCGCCGTCGAACAGCGCGGCGGCCTTGGCGGCGTTGAAGGAAAAAACCTGTTCCGGCGGGGCGGTCCGGCCGTCCTGCGCGACGAACTGGCCGCTGGCGTCGTCGGCATACAGCGCGGTCAGCAGCGGGCGACCGTCCGCGCCGGCTTCGGTCAAAAACGCCCGCGACACCCGGGTTTCGTGGAGGTTGAAGCCGAAATCCAGAAACTGGATGGCGGTGTTGGGGATTAGATTGATCAGCGGGCCGTAATTTTTGAGCTTCGCCAGCATGGTTCCCACCTTCGCGCTGCGTTTTCCGTCGGTATTGGTGTTCTCCATTTTACCTGCATTTTTGCGCCCTCCCCGGAAAAGGTGGAGGGAGGGGGTCATCCGCGCCGCCAACCGGCGGATCCGCGTGGCGCAACCGGCGACTTCGTTTCGATCAAGGTTGTCACGATCAAGCCTCCACCGGCTTCGGCGCATCCGTGGCCGCTGTCTCTCGCTCCGTCAGTTCCGCTGCTTCCTCGGCGCTGTGGTGGACCTTGCGCGCCAGCAGGGTATAGGCCACCGGCACCACCGACAGGGTCAGCAGCGTGCCCAGCAGCAACCCGCCGACGATCACCCAACCGATCTGCTGGCGGCTTTCCGCCCCCGCGCCGACCGCCAGCGCCAGCGGAATCGCGCCGAGAACGGTCGCCAGCGTGGTCATCAAAATTGGGCGTAGCCGCAGGGTCGCCGCCTCCAGCACCGCCGCGCTCCGGTCCAGCCCGGTCAGCCGCAACTGGTTGGCGAACTCGACGATCAGGATACCGTTCTTGGTGATCAGGCCGACCAGCATCACCAGGCCGATCTGGCTGTAGACGTTCAGGGTGCCGCCGGTCAGGAACAGCGCCAGCAACGCTCCCGTTACGGCCAGCGGCACGGTCAACATGATCACGAACGGCGAGACGAAACTCTCGAACTGCGCCGCCAGCACCAGGTAGATAAACAACAGCGCCAGCACGAAAGTCACGTACAGCGTTGCACCGGACTCGCGGAACTCGCGCGACTGACCGTCCAGCGTGGTCCGCGCGTCTTCCCCCAACACCTCCCTGGCCGTTTGATCCATGAAATCCAGCGCCTCGCCCAGGGTATAACCGGGCGCGATGTTGGCCGACAGCACGGCCGAACGCTGCCGGTTGAAGTGGTTCAATTCCTTGGGGGCGACGGTTTCCCGCACCTCGACCAGGTTGGCCAGTTGCACCAGTTGCCCGTCGCGGCCCCGGACGAAGATCGCGGTCAGGTCGGTGGGTTGCTCGCGGTCCCGATCCTTAAGCTGCACCATCACGTCGTACTGCTGACCTTCCCGCTTGAAGCGGGTCACCTGCCGCCCGCCCAGCAAGGTTTCCAAGGTCCGGCCGATCTCCTCGACATCCGCGCCGACGGCGGCGATCTTGTCGCGCCTGAGGACGACGGACAGTTGCGGTTTGTTCAGGCGCAGGTCGGTGTCCAGATTGACCATGCCGGGATATTGCCGGCCCTTGGCCAACATCCGATCCACCAGGGGCTGCAATTCGGCGTAACTGCTGGCCTGGAGCACGAACTGCACCGCCGGATTGCGAAAGCTCTGGCCCAGCGACGGGGGATTGATCGGGAACGCCAGCACTCCGGGCAGTCCGCCGAACATTTTCGGCGCCAGCTCCTTGGTAATCTCCTGCTGCTTGCGCTGGCGCTGCTCCCAGGGCTTCAGCCGCACGAAGGACAGCGCGCTATTCACCGGGTTGGGCTTTTCCAGGCCGGGCGCCACGAAGGAGAAGTAGGAAATCACCTCGGGAATATTTTGGTAAAACTGTTCCAATTGCCGGGCGTAACCGTCGGTGTAGGCCAAGGTCGCCCCCTCCGGGGCGACGATCACGCCGATGAACACCCCGCGATCCTCCAGCGGCGACAGTTCCGACTTGAGATGCAGGAACAGCCCGCCGGCCCCGGCCCCGGTGGCGAAAAAGACCAGCACGATCAACCAGCGCAGCTTGAGCGCCTGGATCAGCGCGCGGCGATAGCCGTTGTTCATCGCCAGAAAAAAGCGTTCGCTCGCGTTGAACAGCCAATGGTGCCGCTTTTCGTGGCGCAGCAATTTGGAACACATCATCGGCGTCAGCGTCAGCGCGGTGAAGCCGGAGACGAGCACCGCCGCCGCCACGGTGAAGGCAAATTCGGTGAACAGTCGGCCGGTGTTGCCGGTCATAAACGCCAGGGGAGTGAAGACCGCCGCCAGCGTCAGGGTCATCGCCACCACCGCAAAGGCGATTTCCCGGGAACCTTGCAGCGCCGCCTTGAACGGCTTCATGCCGCCCTCGATGTGGCGATGAATGTTTTCCAGCACCACGATGGCATCGTCCACCACCAAACCGATGGCGAGCACCAGGCCCAGCAGGGTCAAGGTGTTGATGGTAAAGCCGAGGGCGTGGAGAAAGATGAACGCGCCGATCAGCGACACCGGGATGGTCACGAACGGGATCAGCGTCGCCCGCCAGTTGCGCAGGAACAGAAAGATCACCGCCACCACCAGCGCCAGGGCCTCGACCATCGTGTGGTAAACCGCTTCGATGGATTTTTCGATAAAGACCGAGCCATCGTAAGCGATCTGAATCTTCATCCCTTCCGGCAGGCTGGCGGTGATGCCGGGCAGCAGTGCCCGCACCCCCTGCGCCACGCTGAGCGTGTTGGCGGTAGACTGCTTGACCACGCCCATCCCGACCGAGGGATTACCGTTGACCCGTACCGCGTTGCGCTCGTCGGCGGCGCCGATTTCGGCATAACCGATGTCGCGCAAGCGAATGGGATAACCCTTGGCTTCCTTGAGAATCAGGTCGTTGAATTGTGCCGGGGTGCGCAGATCCGATTCGGTCAGCACCGAAAATTCGCGCTGACGCGATTCGATGCGACCGGAGGGCAGTTCGACGTTCTGCTTCTTCAGGGCGTTTTCCACGTCTTGCGGAGTCAGGCCGTAGGCGGCCATGCGGTCGCGGTCCAGCCACAGCCGCATGGCGTAGCGCCGCTCGCCGGCGATGATGACGCTGGCGACGCCCGGCAGCGCCTGCAAGCGGTCCACGACGATGCGGTCGGCGTAGTCGGTAATCTCCAGGGCGCTGTGCCGGTCGCTGGAAAAGGCCAGCCACATGACGGCCTGAGCATCCGCCTCGATCTTGGCCACCACCGGGTCCTTGGTTTCGTCCGGCAACTGGCCGCGCACCCTGGCCACCCGATCGCGCACGTCGTTGGCGGCGGCGTCCACATCCCGCTCCAGCAGGAATTCGACCGTGACCTGACTCACTTCCTCGCGGCTGACCGACTTGATGGTGCGGACGCCCTCGATGCCGGCCAGCGAATCCTCCAGCGGCTGGGTGACCTGGCTTTCCATGATCTCGGCGCTGGCGCCCGGATACACGGTGCGCACCGACACCACCGGCGCGTCGATGTTGGGATACTCGCGCACCGGCAACCGCAGAAAGGTAATCACGCCGATCAGAATGATGGCGAGGCTCATCACCGTCGCCAGCACCGGGCGCTTGATGCAAAGTTCGGGAAGAAACATGGATTTCGTCGGATTTCAGGCTGGGGAGCTGGTTTTTGTCGATCTTGGAATCAGAACGAACTTCTCCTCTTCACCCGAGCCCCCGTTCGGGAGGAGAGGGCATCTCGCTCAGGGTCGCGACGACCCGCGCCAGCAGCGCCTTGACCTTGTCCATGCCACCGGCCAAATTGCGCTCGATCTCGGCCATGGTGATCGCGCCGACCCCCTTGCCGGCCGCCCGGTTGGCCACCACCGCGCAGGCGGCATAGCCCATGTCCAGCTCGCGGGCCAGGGCGACCTCCGGCATCCCGGTCATGCCGACGATATCGCAACCGTCCCGCTCCAGCCGGCGGATTTCCGCCGCCGTTTCCAGGCGCGGCCCCTGCATCGCCGCATAGGTGCACGACTCGCGCGCCTCAAGGCCCAGATCGCGGGCTGCCTGGATCAGCCGTTCCCGCAGCTCGGAGCAGTAGGGCTCGGTGAAATCGATATGGGTGACGTGACTCAAGTTGTCCTCGAAGAAGGTACAGTGCCGGCCCCAGGTGTAATCCACGAGCTGATCGGGAAACGCCAGCATCCCCGGTTCCATGTCGGCGCGAATGCCGCCCACCGCCGCCACCGAAAGGACCTGCTTGACTCCAACCCGATGCAGCGCCCAGAGGTTGGCCCGGTAGTTGATCTTGTGCGGCGGCAAAGTGTGATGCTGGCCGTGGCGGGTCAGAAAAACCACGGCCCGCCCGCCCAGTTCACCGTGAATAATGGGACTGGACGGCTCGCCGTAGGGCGTGGACAGGGTTTCCCGGCGCGCGCTCCGCAGGGTGTCCAGGGTAGTGAGGCCGGTGCCTCCGATGATGGCGACGGTGGATGTCATGACGGTAACCTCCCGGTCGGAAACGACCATTGGAAAACGGCAACGAGCCGGTCCGGCAAGCGCTCAATCGCGGGCGGCGTAAATGGCCGGCAACTGGCGCCAATAGTCCTTGTAGTCCATCCCGCAGCCGAACACATAGCGATCCGGCACCTCCAGCCCGACAAAATCCACGGTTAGCCCCGGCGCCTTGCGGGCGTGCCGCTTGTTCGCCAACACCGCGCTGTAGACCGCCGCCGCGCCCTGCCGACGCACTTCGTCCACAATCGCCTTGAGGGTGTCGCCTTCGTCGAAGATGTCGTCGATCACCAGCACGGTGCGTCCGGCGACCGCCGGCCGTGGCGGGGCGATCCAGTCGATCGCGCCGCCGCGCGTGCCGCTGCGGTAGCGGGTAGCGTGCAAGTAGCCGACGTGCAGCGGAAAGCACAAGCGGGACAGCACCAGCGCGCCGGGAATCAACGCGCCGTTCATGACCACCAGCACCAGCGGATTGCAGCCTTCCAGCCGGGCGGTTACGGCCGTCGCCAGCCGATCCAGCGCCGCTGCAACCTGCTCCGGCGCGCACAGCAATTCGGCCTCGCGCAACACGGCAAGAGCCTGTTCGGCGGTGATCGAGGCCATGGCGAACTCCCAATTTCGGTGGGAAGGAGAGAAGGCGGGACTCGACGGGCCGACCCCGTCATCCCATCGTCCGGCGCTGTCGGGTTCAGATATCCATGTCCAACAGCGGGAACGCGTCGTAATCGCGCACCAGCCGGGCCGCCCGCTGCCAGACCGGATTGCGGCGCAGGCGCTCCACGGTCGAGTGCCCGCGTCCGTGCAGGCGGATCAACCGCAACTGGCTGACCGGCTCCGAGACCTGACGCAGATGATCGAGAATGGCGTGGGCGGCGCGGCGGTCGTTGCAGGCCAGCACCATGTCGCAGCCGGCGGCCAGCGCCGCGTCGGCCCGCTCCGGCGGAGTGCCGGCCTCGCCCGCGCCGGCCATGTCCAGATCGTCGCTGAAGATCACGCCCTGAAATTCCAGCCGCCGCCGCAGGATATCCCGCAGCCAGCGCGCCGAAAAGCCGGCCGGCCGGTCGTCCACTTGGGGGTAGAGCACATGCGCGGGCATGATGGCCGCCAACCCGTAATGAATCATCCGTTCGAAGGCCAGCAGATCGGCGCGTTCCAGATCGACATAGGGACGCGGGTCCACCGGCAGCTCCAGATGCGAGTCGGCGGCGATGCCGCCATGCCCCGGAAAATGCTTGCCGACCGCCTCCATGCCTGCCTTTTGCATGCCGCTGACATAGGCATGGGCCAAATCCGCCACCGTTTCGGGGTCGTGGTGAAACGCCCGGTCGCCGATCACGCCGCTGACGCCGTGATCCAGATCCAACACCGGCGCGAAACTGAAATCCACCCCGACCGCCCGCAGTTCGGCGGCCATCAGCCAGCCGGTGACGCGCGCCAGTTGTTTGGCGCGCATCGGGTCCCGGTCATGGATCTCGCCCAGCCGACGCACCGGCGGCAGGCGGGTGAAGCCGTCGCGGAAGCGCTGGACCCGGCCGCCTTCGTGATCCACCGCCACCAGCAGTCGCGGCTGTCGCAGGGCATGAATGGCTGCGGTCAGCGCCGCCGCCTGTTCCGGCGACCGATAGTTGCGAGCGAACAAAATGACGCCGCCCACTCGCGGGTGGCGCAGAATCTCGCATTCCTCCGCGCTGAGTTCCAAGCCGTCCAACCCCAGCATGACCGGTCCCAATGCCATCGTTCGCACCTTGCGCGGCCCGTCGCCGCAAAATGGTTTTATGATAGCGATTTATCTCACCCGCGCCATCTCTCCATGTCCACACCTTTCGCCACGTCCCCAGCCCCGCGGCAGCCGGTTCCTTGTCGGCGCCGGAGACTGTGGGTTTGCCTGCTGGCGACGCTGGTCGCAGCCGGCGCACCCTCCCCCGCCAGCGGTATCGCCGACCCGGCGCGGCCACCGGTGGCGGCTCGCGCCGCGCCGCCATCGCCCGACCCTGCGGCGGCGCTTCCGGACGGGGTGCCCGACCGCCAGACCGGCGATAAACCGCAGCCGGTCGCGGCGCGTCGGAAACCTCGCATGATGGAAGCCGTGCTGCGCTACACCGCCTGGATTCTAGCGCCGCTGGCGGCGATCGCGGTCGCGGCCTTGCTGTGGTCCTCGCTGTTGCGACGGCGGGTGGCGCAGCGGACCCGGCAACTACAGCAGGAATTGAACGAGCGCCGGCAAGTCGAAACGGCGCTGCGCGAAAGCGAGGCGCGCTTCCGCGACGTCACCGAAGCCGCCAGCGACTGGATTTGGGAGATGGATGAAAACCTGCGCTTCACCTATCTATCGGAACGTTTTTACGCGCTGACCGGGATCGCTCCGCAGTACGTGCTCGGCCGCGCCCGCTGGGAGCTGGCGGCCGGCGAACTGGCCAGCGATCCGCAAAAATGGCGGCGGCACCGGCAACTGCTGGAACAGCGCCTGCCGTTCCGCGACTTCGTCTACCAAACCCGGCTGAGCGGCGACCACGGGGAGGGACGCTACCTGAAGGTCAGCGGCAAGCCGATCCGCGACGCGCGGGACCGGTTCCGGGGCTACCGCGGGACCGGCACCGACATCACCGAACAGGTCAAGGCGGAAATGGCGCTGCACGAAAGCGAGTTGCGGCTGCGGCGCATCATCGATCTGGTGCCGCACATGATTTTCGCCAAGGATCGCTACGGGCACTTCCTGCTGGCCAACCGCGCCACCGCCAAAGCCTACGGCACAACCATCGAAGCGCTGACCAACCACTCCCATCGACTCATTCACGCCGACGAGGAGGAGCTGGAACGGATGCTGATTGACGACCTGGAGGTCATCGAAAGCGGGGTTTCCAAACTCATCGCCGAAGAGGCCTTTACCGACCACGCCGGTTATACCCGCACCATGCAAACCATCAAAATCCCCTTCATCGAACCGGGATTGAACGAAACCGCAGTGCTGGGCGTATCGATCGATATCACCGAGCAGAAACACGCCAAGGAGGAAGTAGCCCGCATGCGGCTCTATCTCAGGAACATCATCGATTCGATGCCCTCGATCCTGATCGGCGTGGACCCCTGGGGCTACATCACCGTGTTGAATCAGCCGGCCGAGGAAGTGAGCGGTCTGTCGTGGGAAGCCGCGCAGGGCCGCTTCTTCGGCGATGTGTTCCCGCAGTTGGAAAATCAATTCGAACAGGTGCGGCAGGCGATCCATCTCGGCCGGCCGATCAAGACGCCGCGCATGACCTTCGATGTCCGCGGCGAACTGCACTACGCCGACGTGATGGTCTATCCTTTGATGGCGGAAAGCGCCAGCGGGGCGGTGATCCGGATGGACGACGTCACCGCCCGGGTCCGCATTGAATCCATGATGGTGCAGACTGAAAAAATGTTGTCGGTCGGAGGGCTGGCGGCCGGTATGGCGCATGAAATCAACAACCCGCTGGGCGTGATCCTGCAGGGCAGCCAGAACATTCTGCGGCGCATCGACCCGGACATGCCGCAGAACCGCGAGGCGGCGGCCACCCTCGACGCCGATCTCAATCAGATCAACCGCTATCTGGCGGAACGGGGCATCCTGCATTTCCTCGAAGGTATCCGCGAAGCCGGCGCCCGCGCCGCCAAGATCGTCACCGACATGCTGTCGTTCAGCCGGCGCAGCGAATCGCGCTTCACCCTGGTGGACCTGGAGGACATGCTGGAAACCGTGCTGCGACTGGCCGCCAGCGACTACGACCTGAAAAAGAAATACGACTTCAAGCGCATCGCCATCGAACGCGATTACGACCCCGTGCTGCGCGTGATGTATTGCGACAAGACCGAAATCGAGCAAGTCATCCTGAATTTGCTCAAAAACGCCGCCCAGGCCATGGCCGAGGACAATACGCCGTCGCCGACCATTCTCTTGCGCACCCACCGCGAACCGAACACCGTTTTAATCGAAGTCATTGACAACGGACCCGGCATGGACCAAAAAACCCTTAACCGGATCTTCGAACCCTTCTTCACCACCAAGGAGGTGGGGGCCGGGACGGGTTTGGGGTTGTCGGTGTCCTATTTCATCATCACCGAGCAGCACAACGGCCGATTGTCGGTAAACTCCAAACCGGGCCATGGCGCCTGTTTCAGCATTCGCCTGCCTTCGAACCGGGAGGCGCTACCATGACCGCTTGGGTCTTGATCGTCGACGACGAGGAAATGATTCGAGAAAATCTGAAGGCCTACCTGGAGGACGAAGGCTGGCGAGTGGCGGCGTTCGAAGCCGTCGCCCCGGCGTTGTGCTGGCTGCGGGAAGGCGCTCCCTGCCAAATCTGCATCATGGACATGCGCCTGCCCGACATGGACGGCAACAGCGCCATCCGGGTCTTGCATCAAACGTACCCCGGGATGGAATTCCTGATCCATACCGGCTCTTCCGGTTACAGCCTGCCCGACGACTTGCGGGCGCTGGGCCTGGACGATGGCCGGATCTACCAGAAACCGCTGAGCGACATGGCCCCGCTAGCGGCGGCGGCGCGGATGCTGGCGGCGGCGCGCGAGACCCGGCCATGAGCGAAAGACCGGCGCGCATCCTGACCATTGACGACGAGCAGATGGTTCGCGAGATCCTCGCCGCCTACCTGGAAGACAGCGGGTTTGAGGTGATTCAAGCCCGCGATGGCCGGACCGGCATCGAAATGATTCGCGGCGAGCAACCCGATCTGGTGCTGTGCGACCTGCGGATGCCGGGCATGGACGGCCTGCAGGTCCTGGCCACGGTGACCCGCGAATTCCCCGAACTGCCGATTTTGGTGGTGTCCGGCATGGGCGGCATGAGCGACGCCATTCAGGCGCTCAAGCTCGGCGCTTGGGATTATGTCACCAAGCCCATCGAGGACATGGCGGTGCTGGAGCACGCCATCGGTCACGCCCTGGAGCGCGCCCGGCTGCGCCGGGAAAACCGCGAGCACCGCGAGCACCTGGAGGGGGTCAACGAACAGTTGCGACAAACCGTGCGGCAATTGCAGGAAGACGAAGCGGCGGCGCGGCGCATCCAGTTCCAGTTGCTGCCGGAAAACGACAAGGTCTACCGCCACTACCGCTTTAGCCGCCACCTGCTCACCTCGCAGTATCTCAGCGGCGATTTCGTGGATTATTTCGCCATCGACGGCGACCATCTGGGCTTCTACATCGCCGACGTGTCCGGGCACGGAGTATCGTCGGCCTTCGTCACGGTGATGCTGAAAAGCTACATCGGCCGCTACCGGGAACTGCACCGGCAAAACCGCGACCGGGGGATTCTCAACCCGGCGGAGACGCTGAGCCGGTTGAACCGGGAAATCTTCGGCTGCCACATGGACAAGTATCTGACCATGTTCTATGGCATCATCGAATGGTCGAACAATCTGTTGCGCTACAGCAGCGGCGGCCAGTTTCCCTTCCCGATTCTATTCGACGGCCAGCAGGCGAGTTACGTCGGCAAGAAAAGCCTGCCGATCGGCCTGTTCGACTTCGCCAGCTATCAGACCGAATCGCTGCGGCTGCCGCCGCGGTTCGCCATGGTGCTGATCTCGGATGGCATTCTCGAAACCCTGCCGCAGACCAGCCTGCGCGACAAACAGGCGTTTCTACTGGATCTGGTCGGTGGCGCCGACCTCACCATTGAAAACTTAATTCAGCAACTGGGTCTGGATCAAACCGGCCCATTACCGGATGATGTCACCCTGTTGCTGATCAAGAGGGCGGAGTGAGATGGAGGCGGGCACGGCGTTTTACGTCAAGCAGGGTACGATTTACCTGATCAAGCTGGTCGGCGATATCCGCTATACCATGGGTTGCGCCCTGGGGGATTTCCTGGACGACCTGTTCGCCCGCGCCGATTTCGACGACATTATCGTGGACCTGACCGAAACCCACTCCATCGACAGCACCAGCCTGGGCCTGCTGGCCAAGATCGCCAACTTCAGCCGCGAACGATTTTCCCGCCAGACCACTCTGTTGTCGACCAACGCCGACGTCAACCAAGTGCTGGACACCATGGGGTTCTATGAGATTTTCAGCATTCGCGACACCGGCGAAACCATCTCGGCGGCGCTCCAGCCGTTGACGATCCAGACCCCCTGCAAGAAGGAAGACCTGACCCGCATCGTCTACGAGGCGCACCGCACGCTCAGCGAGATCAACCCCCAGAACCAGCAGGCGTTCCAGGGCGTGCTCGACAGCATGCGCTCCAAACTGGACCCGCATTGAGGCCAGGGGATCGTCGCCGGCGCGCTCCGCCTCAGCCGGCGACGAACACCCGGTCGCCCGCCTTCACCCGCTCGAACAGCTCCAGCACATCCTGGCCGCGCATGCGAATGCAGCCGTGCGACAGCGGCACGCCCAGGGGCGCGGTGTCCGGGCAGCCGTGAATGTAGATGAAGCGGCGCAGGGTATCGCATTCGCCGCCGCGGTTGCGGCCCGGCTCCAGCCCGGTCAGCCACAGGATGCGGGTCAGAATCCAGTCTCGCTCCGGGTGGCGGGCCACCAGTTCCGGACCGTAAATCTCGCCGGTCGGCCGCCGGCCGACGAACACCGTGCCCAGCGGCCGTCCGGCGCCGATGCCGATGCGGACGCGATGCCAGCCGCGCGGCGTGCAACCGCTGCCGCGCCGCTCGCCGGGGCCGTTGCGGGCGGTCGATACCGGGTAAACCCTCGTCGCCCCACCCGCTTCCAGCAGCGTTAGCCGCTGCTCGGGAATGCTGACGCGGATCAGCCGTTCGCTCACGGCCAGGCCCGGTAGGGATGGCGAGCCAGTTGCGAGTTGTAGTAGCGGATGTCGCGCGAAACGTCCGCGCCCAGCCAGTCGGGCCGGTCGAACGGCTCGTCGGGCCGGCTCAGCTCCACCTCGGCCACGATCAAACCGGCGTTGTCGCCTTCGAATTCGTCGATCTCCCACAGGTGCCGGCCGGAAGGCACGAAGTGACGGGTTTTCTCCAGCAACGGTTGCTCGCACAGGGTATCGAGAATTTCCTCCGCCTCCGCCAAGGGGATGGGATATTCGTATTCGCTACGCTGGATGCCCAGCGTCCCGCTCTTGATGTTCAGATAGCCTTGGCCGCCGGCGACCCGCACCCGCACCGAGCAGTGGGCGTCGCTGGTCAAATAGCCCTGCCGCATCCGCACCGAGCGCTCGACTTCCCGCCGCCAGCGCTCGTCGCGGACCAGAAATTTGTGTTCGATCTCCACCGCCATGATCTATCCCCGCCGTCTTTGGATTTCAGCGCGCATGGTAGGACAGCCACCGGGCTTTGTGTATGCTTGTTCGATTGGGGCCACCAGAAGGAATCCGCATGAGCGACACCGATCTCGACCGGTTGCCGGTGCTCGACGGTGAAATCATCACCGAATTGCGCGAAATTATGGAGGACGAGTTCGCCGAACTGCTCCATATCTTTCTCGGCGACCTGCCGCTCCAGCTCGACCGGTTGCAAGCCGCTGTCGCCCAAAGCGACGCCGACACGATCAAGACCATTGCGCACACCCTCAAATCCACTTGCGCCTATGTCGGCGCGCTGCGGCTGACGGAACTGTTCCGGCGGTTGGAACAGGCCGGACGGGAAAAGACGCTGGACGGGGTCGCCGATCTACTGGAACGGGCGCGGGCCACGGCCCACGCGACGATGGCCGGCCTGCAAACCCAACTGGATTGAACCGGTTGCATCAACCCTGGTTGTTTGTTCCATGAGTGATTTCCTGCTTCAGGGAGGCAGGTTTCACCGGGGTGTTGCATCGACGGCTCCACCTAATGCCGCCCGGAATGGCCAAAGCCGCCGGCGCCGCGCGTGCTGGGAGTGAATTCGGGGACGATGGTGAATTCGGCCCGCGCCACCGGCACGATGACCAATTGGGCGATGCGCTCGCCGATGTCGATGGTGAACGGCACGTGGCCCCGGTTCCAGCACGACACCAGCAATTCGCCCTGATAATCGCTGTCGATCAGGCCGACCAGGTTGCCCAGCACGATGCCATGCTTGTGGCCGAGGCCGGAACGCGGTAGCACCACCGCCGCCAGGCCGGGGTCGGCGATGTGAAGGGCCAAGCCGGTGGGAATCAGATGGGTTTCGCCCGGATGCACCGTCAGCGGTTCCACCAGGCAGGCGCGCAGGTCCAGTCCCGCCGAACCGGCGGTGGCGTAGGCGGGTAACGGAATGTCCCGGCCGAGCCGGGGGTCCAGAATTTTCAATTCGATGGCGCGAGGGTTCACGGCCTAGCACTCTCCCTTCCAGCGGCGATAACGCTCCGCGATCAGCGCGATCAGTTGTTGCCCGAGCAAACGCTTGTCGGCCAGCGGCAACAGCCGCTCTCCACCTTCCCACAGCACATGCAGTGCGTTTTGCTCGCTCTCGAAGCCGCTGCCGGCCACGCCGACCTGATTGGCGGCGATCAAATCCAGATTCTTGCGGCGGCGTTTGTCCTCGGCGTAGCGCAACACGTCGTGCGTTTCGGCGGCGAAGCCGACCGTAAACGGCCGGTGCGCGCGCAGCGCGGCGACTTCGGCCACTATATCCGGGTTACGCGCCAGCTCCAGGTTGAGCGTGTCGTGCGTCTTCTTGATCTTCCGCTCGGCCGGGTGGGCGGCGCGGTAGTCGGCGACGGCGGCGGTGGCGATGAAGAGGTCCGCCTGCCGAACCCGCCGCATCACCGCCTCATGCATTTCGACCGCGCTGTCCACGTCGATCCGCTCGACGCCGACCGGGGTTTTCAGGGTGACCGGGCCGCTGACCAGGGTCACCCTCGCACCCGCCGCCGCCGCCGCCTCGGCCACGGCGAAGCCCATTTTCCCGGTGCTGCGGTTGCTGATGAAACGCACCGGATCGAGCGCCTCGCGGGTGGGGCCGGCGGTGATCAGCACGGTCAGTCCTTGCAAGTCATGGGGCGCGAGCGGCGCGGTCGTTGGGTTTACGGCGGGGAAGTTCGCTTGAGTTTCGGCGGTCTCCCTGATGCCGAGCAGTTCGACGACGTGACCGCACAAGTCCACCGGCTCCAGCATTCGCCCGGCGCCGATTTCGCCGCAAGCCTGCTCGCCGATTCCCGGTCCCCAAATGTGCGTGCCGCGCCGCGCCAACACCCGGCAGTTGTCCTGGGTCGCGGCGTTTTGCCACATCAGTCGGTTCATCGCTGGCGCGACCGCGATCGGTTGGTCGGTGGCTAGGCATAGGGTGCTGAGCAAATCGTTGGCCATGCCGTGCGCCAGTCGGGCGATGAAGTCGGCGGTGGCCGGTGCGATGAGGATTAAATCGGCCCAGCGCGCCAGTTCGATATGGCCCATGCCGGCTTCGGCCTGGGTGTCGAGCAGATCGACCCGCACCGGCTGGCCGGACACCGCCTGAAAGGTCAGCGGGGCGACGAAGGCGGTGGCGGCGGGCGTCATGGCGATTTGCACCTCGGCGCCGGCCTCGCGCAGCCGGCGGGTCAGATCGGCGCTCTTGTAGGCGGCAATACCGCCGGTGACGCCCAGTAAAATACGTTTCTTGGCCAGAGGTTGCAGCATGGCGAAACTCCGCGCGGGTGGGTGGGTCGCGGCAAGCTTAGCGCAGCTCGAGCGGGGGCAAAAGCAGGCCAGATCCGAGAGGGGGAAATAAAAAGGGCGTCCGAACCGCGCAGCGTGTGACGATGTGCGGTTCGGACGCCATGGTCCGCGACGGCGGCCCCCGTTAGCCGCCTGGGACCCGCGCTGCTGTCGAACCTGAAAGGGCCGGCGAGCGCGAATCCACAGCTTATTAAAAGCAAATTAATTGCCAACTTTTTTAAGTCGTTATTTATAAATATTAAAAATTATTTAATCGTCCAATAGCGTGATTCAGGGCCAGCATGAATGAGCCATTTCGCTTCATGGCGGTGCTCCAGGCGAGGCACTCGCCCGGTTTCGGGGCAACAGCCACGTTTCGCGGATCAACCGGCGAATATCGGTTCGATGTCACGGATTCTTGATCTGCTGGCGCGGGGTGACCATGATTGGCGGATCAACCAACAAAGGGGTGCGTGATGTCCATTCGCGATTGGCCCGACGACGAGCGTCCGCGGGAGAAGTTGCTGCGGCGCGGAGCCTCCGCCCTGTCCGACGCCGAGCTACTGGCGATTTTTCTACGGATCGGCATACCGGGCCGCAGCGCGGTGGATCTGGCGCGGGACATGCTCAAACAGCATGAAAGCTTGCGCAAGTTATTGGAACTGGATCAGGTGGGGTTCTGCGCGACGCCGGGGTTGGGGCCGGCCAAGTACGTGCAGTTGCAGGCGGTGCTGGAACTGGCGCGGCGCTATCTGGAGGAGACCTTGCAGCGCGGCGATGCCATCCAGGGCGTGGCCGACACCCGCCGGTATCTGCTGGCCCGCATGCGCCACCATCCGCACGAAGTGTTCGCCTGCCTGTTCCTGGACAACAAGAACCGGGTGATTCAATACGAAGAACTGTTTTTCGGCACCATCGACAGCTCCGCCGTGCATCCCCGGCAGGTGGTGAAACGGGCGCTGCACCATAACGCGGCGGCAGCGATTGTGGCGCACAACCATCCGTCCGGGATCGCCGAGCCCAGCCGCGCCGACGAAATGATCACCGTGCGCCTGAAGGAAGCGTTGGCCCTGGTCGATGTCCGCCTGCTCGATCACATTGTCATCGGCGACGGACAGACGGTTTCGCTGGCCGAGCGAGGAGTTCTATAGCGTTCCCCTATCGGTTGTGAAATTTCCCCGCCTTGGCCAAGGCGGGGTGGCGCGCAGCGCCGGGGTGGTTCGAAACGGCGATTCCACAACTCAGAGGCTGTGAAAAAACCTCAGAGGCTGTGAAAAAACCTCAGTCCCCCGAACGCCGGATGGAATCCGGTATAGCGGTTTTTGACGCCAGCCCCTGGAACTCCGCCATGACTGCTCCCGGCAAGCCATCGAGTTCGTATCGTGTGGACCTATGTGGAACAGGCCGACGAACAGCACCAGCATTTCCCTCGCCGGCCTGTCGTCGGACGCTCCGAGGTTCGTCGGGATGACCGGGCTCGCCACCCCACCAATTGCGCGTGGGCACCCACCGCGATCCGCTCGGCTGCCGCCGAGCCGCCACCCCACCCATCCCGCGCGCCAGGGTGACCGACACGCCCGCGCGCGGGCATGAACGCGCCAGTCGAGGCGGATACCGCGCCGCCGCGTCGGCCACGATCAGGTTGGCGATGCCGCCCACCAACAGCAGATCGCCGGCCGGGGCGTCGGCCAGCGCCAGAATCGATCCGGCTTGCGGGTGGGTCGCCGCCGGCGACGGCAGCATCACCGCCGGCACGTTGGAGACCAGGTTACCGAGCAGGGCTGCGACGGTCATGCGGCGCGCTTGATCGACCCGCGCGCGACCGACAGCGCGCGCGCCAGCCGTTGCGGTTCGTCGGTCCCCAGCCGCAGGCGCTTGCGCGAGGTCAGGGTGATTTCCACCGCCTCCCAGCCCGAGACGTTGTACAGCCAGCCGTGGGGCGTCCGGTGAATCCCCCAGCCGTGGAGCCAGGAGTTGCGCACCGGCTTGACCTCGACGATCTCCGCCAGCCGGATGGATTTCCGGATCAGCCCGATCCCGAAGCGGAAGCGGAGGTGAGTCGCGTCGATTTCGACGGTCAATGAATGGAACAGCAGCGTCGCCACGCCCATCAGGACCGGGCCGACGACGGTCAAGCCCCAATCTCCTTGCGCCAGGCCCAGACCCGCCAAAACCAGGGCCGTCGCCATCAGCGACCCGACGACGACCGTTCCAAACTGGGTGTGACGGTAGCGCGGGGCGCTCACCGTTCGCCACCCGAGCGAGTCGGCTTGCGGGCGATTACCCAATGGAAGGTTTCCCCGCCCGTCTCGATCGGGCGGGCGCCGACCACCGCCAGCCCTGCCGCCATCAGCTTGTCCAGAACCACCTCGGGGCGGTCGTGACTGTAGGGTAGCCGCCGCCCCAGAAACTCGATCTCGCCGTCGAACTCGTCTTGGCCGGTGTACTCGCGCGTCGCCAGCGTCAGCAGCAGCATGCCGCCCGGTCTCAGGACGCGCGCCCATCCGGCGAACAGGGCCGCATGCTCGGCGCGAGGAAGATGAAAGACCAGGTAAACGGCCGCGATGCCGTCGAAGGACGCCGGCGGAAAATCCAGCGCGCGCACGTCCATCCGCTGGAAGACCGCTTCGGGAACTTGCCGCCGGGCCAGCGCCAACATCCGTTCCGACACATCGATACCGGTCACCGCATCGCCCCGATCGACGAAGTAGCGGGCGACCGGCGCTCCCGCCCCGCTGCCGGCATCGAGGATACGCGCGCCTCTCGGGAGATGGCGGGCGAATTCCTCCAGGATTGGCATGGTGTCGAAGAGATGCCGTCCGGCGGCGTAGGTCTCCGCCAGGTCGTCGTACAATTGCGCCAGATCGGGCATGGCGGGGTTCTCCGGGGCACGGGGCAGAATCGCATCTTGCTACAGTGTAGCCCCCCTTCAGCTCGACCGAACCGCGCCCATGGCCCCACGCTCCCGCTCTCGTTCCCACGCCTTCCCCAAGACCCTGACCGTCCGGCATCTTGATTAGGAGGAGCGCCATCGTCTTTCCGGTCGCGGCCGACGCGCGTCAGACCCGCTTGCCGAAGCGGTAGTGCGACACGCCCCATTCCTCGCCGTGGCCATACCCGAACAACTCGGCGCAGGCCATGAAAAACACCCGCCAGCGCTGGAACCAGCGCTCCGCCTGTTCGGGACCGTAGGTCTCCCGAAACAGGGCCAGGACCTCGGCTCGCCGCCGATCCTGATTGGCCAGCCAGGCTTCCAGGGTGCGCTGGTAGTGGCGGCCGTTAAGGTGCCATTCCTCTTCCAGTTTCAGATCGTCCTGAAAGGACGGTAGCAGATCGCGCGAGGGCATCAGCCCGCCGGTGAAGAAATAGCGCCCCATCCAATTGTCGGCGCCGTCGGTCTCGAACGGATAGGCTAGATGACGGTGGCTGAATACATGCACGAACAGCGTGCCGCCCGGTTTCAGCCAAGCGTGAATCCGCGCCATCAGCTCCTGATAATTGCGCATGTGCTCGAACATCTCCACCGACACCACCCGGTCGAAACGGTGATCGGTGTAGAAATCGTTCATGTCGGTGGTGACGACCCGAACGTTGTCGAAACCGCGTTCCCGGCAGCGGGCTTCGATGAATTCCCGCTGCGAGTTGGAGTTGGACACCGCCACGATCCGCGAATCGGGATAGAACTCTGCCATCCACAGCGTCAGCGAACCCCAGCCGCAGCCCAGTTCCAGGATGTCCTGGTCGAAACCCAGCTCGGCGCGCTCGCAGCTTAAAGCCAGCATCGCCGCCTCGGCGGTTTCCAGATCCTTGACTTCCTCCGGCCACCAACAAGCACTGTATTTCAGTCGAGGCCCCAGCACCTGTTGGAAAAAACCGGCCGGCAGTTCGTAATGCTGCTGGTTGGCCGCCGCCGCGTGCGGGGCGACGGGACTGTCGCGCAGCTCCAAGATCAGGCGTGCCCGTTCCATGTCGCGGGCTTGCGGGTCGAGAGCATTCCCGGCACGTAGGCGGTCGGCCAACAGCCGGTGGATGCCGGTTCGGGTCAGCCAGTCGGGCAGGTAGCCTCGCTCCATCAGATCAATCGCGGTGGCGAGCATCGAAATTCTCCTCTTGGGGAAACCAGGGGATGAAGGCGCTGGTGCTCCGCTGGTAGGCACGGTAATCGTCGCCGCGACTGGCCAGCGCCTGTTGTTCGGTGTAGGGGATGCCGGTGACCTTGAGCAGGGTGTACAGCATCAGCGCCGGCCCCAGCAGGGTCAGCCACCACCCCGGCGTGCCCCAGGCCAGCAGCGGATAGCTCCACCAGTGCAACCACTCGAAGAAGTAGTTGGGGTGGCGGGAGTAGCGCCACAGCCCGGCCCGGCAGGTACGGCCGCGATGGGCGGGGTCGGCGCGCCAGGCCGCCAGTTGCCGGTCGGCCAAAGCCTCGCCGCCCACCGCCAGCAGCCCAATCGCCACGGCGGCGGCGATCGCCGGCACGGGCGGCGGTTCCGGCGCCAGCGCCACCACCAGGAACGGCACGGCGAATACGGCGGTCAGCAGCGCCTGGACCTGGAAGAAGCCGAAAAACTTGAGTTGGGTGCGCTCGCGCCAATGGGTCCGCAGACGCTGGTAGCGGCCGTCTTCCGGCTTGCCGATCACCCTGTCGAGCAGGATATGGCCGGCCAGCCGGAACGACCAGCCACCGGCCATACCCGCCATCAGCCACCGCCGCAGTGGGTCGCCGTCGGCCAGCAGGGCGTAGCCGACCGCCAGAACGCCGAGACCGGTGGCCCAGGCGACATCCACCACCCCGGCGTCTTGGGTCCGCCATTGCACCGCCCAGGCCAGTAGCATCAGCAGCGCCGCCAGCGCCCAGCCGACCAGGAAAAAGGCGAGACCGCTCATGGCGCGTGGCTCCCGCCGGGTGGCGGACAAACGCACTTCCCGGCGCGAGCGCGGTCTGGTGTGTAGTGCGAATGCTTTGCCCGGAGAACTTTGATGCTGCGCGTCCCCGTCATTATTTGCGGACTCCTGCTCGGCCTGTTGGTGACCGCCATTCTGATCGCCAGCCACCACGGCCATGTGTTGGCCGGTCTGCGCCATGTCATCGCCGACCCGTGGGGGGTGGTGACGCTGCTCGACCTGGGTGTCGGCCTGTTGTTCGTCGCGATCTGGCTGGCGCTGGTGGAGCCCAATCCGTGGCGAGCGGCGACGTGGATCGTCGCGCTGTTGCTGCTCGGCAACGTCGTCACGCTGGCTTACCTGCTTTGGCGGACGTGCAAGGTCCGGCACTGGTCGGAGCTGTTTTTGCCATCCCGTTCCAGCGATTGGCGATGACCAGCAGCAGCGGCATGGCCAGGGTCCAGACGCCGGCCACCGCCAGCAGGCTGGCCAGTGGTTCGTCGAACGAGACCCCACCCAGTTTTGCTCCCCCGTAATAAGCCAGCGGCCCGGCGACCGCGCCCAGCAGCGAGGCCAGCCCCAGCCGCGGTTTTAGCCAGCGCAGCGACACGTTGAGCGTGGTGGCGAACAGCATCCACATCGCCACGATCCAGTAGGGCGCCAGATGCGCGTGGATCTGGCCGGAGGGAAAAGTCAGCAAACCGAGTCCGGTCAGCAGCGAATCGGCGACGAAACCCAGCACGCCACTCAGCAGCACCAACACCGCTTCCACACCCGGCCGCGCCGCCCGCCCCAGATGCAGGGCGACGATGACAGCGGTCGCCAGCACGCCCAGCCAGGGCCAGCCGTAAGCCCCACCCAGCACGCAGGCAAACCAGCCGATTTGAAAGGCGATGATGTTCAGCAGCATGGCGCCGGTTTCCTGTCCCTTATTTTCCATGAGAGAAGCATTCTCCCCGCTCCTTTTGGGAGAGAGGTTTGGGGGTGAGGGTGTTTTCCCCGCTCCCTTTGAGAGAGCGGTCGGGGGTGAGAGTGACGGCTCAAGCAAGCGCCGGCGTCAGCGGTTCGCGCCGGCACAGCGGCTTGGTCAGCAGCAGTTGCAAGGTGCCGATGGCGCGCTCGCGGAACCCGCCCTCGCAGTAGCACAGGTAGTACTCCCACATGCGGACGAACGTCTCCGGAAAACCCAGCGCCCGCACCCGGTCGCGGTTGGCCAGGAACCGTTCCCGCCAGTGGCGCAGGGTGGTGGCGTAGTGAGCGCCGATGTCCTCCAGATGGAAGACGCGCAGATCGGTGGCCCGGGTCAGAATCTCGGCGATGGCGGTCAGCGACGGCAAAAAACCGCCGGGAAAGATGTAGTGGCGGATGAAATCCACCTCGTTGCGGTACTGCCGATATTTCTGATCGGCGATAGTGATGGACTGCAACAGCATCATGCCGCGCGGCTTGAGCAGCCGGGCGCACACCTGGAAATAGGTGTCCAGGTGACGCTCGCCGACCGCCTCGATCATCTCGATCGAGACCAGCTTATCGTACTCGCCGCGCAGGTCGCGGTAATCCTGGCACAGCACCGTCACCCGCTCCTCCAGCCCCGCTTCCCGCACCCGTTCGCGGGTCAGCTGATACTGTTCCCGGGAGAGGGTGGTGGTGGTGACCCGGCAACCGTAATGCCGGGCGGCGTGCAGGGCAAAGCCGCCCCAGCCGGCGCCGATCTCCAGCAGGTGGTCGTCGGGCGCGAGTTCCAGCTTGCGGCAGATACGGTCGTTCTTGGCGATGGACGCTTCCCGCAAGCCGGTTTCGGGCGTCGGGAAGATCGCGGCCGAGTACATCAGCGTGTCGTCGAGAAACAGCCGGTAGAACTCGTTGCCGAGGTCGTAATGGGCGGCGATGTTGGCGCGACTGCCGTGGCGGGTGTTGTCTCGGCGGGCCTGGATCAGCCGGAACAGCGGCATCATCAGCCGGGTCAGACCCTGTTCCAACCCCAGCAGGGCGTCCTGGTTCAGCACGAAGATCCGCACCAGCGCCGGCAGGTCGTCGCAGGACCATTCGCCGTGCATGTAGCCCTCGCCGACGCCGACACTGCCGCGCAGGGCCAGCCGCCGGTAGGCGTTGGGATCGTGGATGACGACGGTGGCCCGCAGCGGGTAGTCGGCGCTGGCGCGGCCGAATTCGCGAGCGCCGTCGGCGTCCACGACCGTAACGCAACCCCGCGTCAGTTTTTCCAGCCGCTGGAACACCGCGCCGCGCAACCAGCGCTCGCCCGAGCGGGGCCGGACCTGTGGCGGGGACAGTTTCAGAGGGGACGACATCACCGATTCGTGGTGCATGACTCGCTCTCCATGGGTTTGCCGGATGTCGGTGGGTGGGAAAAGATCGGAATGCGTTTCCACAGCAGCCGCAGCGCCTCCCAGTGGATGGCGGCGGCCACTTTCAGGGTCATCAGCGGGAAACGGGCCAGCACGCCGGCCATGTTGCGGCCGTCGAGCGGGCGGCGGCGCAGGCTGAGGGTGGCGTCGAGCTGACGGGCCGGACCCTTGAGCACGTCGAGATGGACCGCCAGGTGCGGCCCTGGCGGGGTGGAGTGCCAGCCGTAGCGCAGATCCATGGGCAGGAACGGCGAGACGTGCATCGCCTTGTGGAATTCGGCCCGCTGGTTGCCGCCAGTCTGACCGGCTATGTCGAGCACATATGCGGTGCGCTCGCCCCAGGGCGTGTTGGTGACTTCGGCGACCAACATGTCCAATGTCTCGCCATCGGGCGCGAAGCAGTAGTAGATGCTGATCGGGTTGATGCAGTAGCCGAAATAGCGCAGGTGGGTCAACAGCCGGATCGGACCTTGCGGCCGGCGGCCGGTTTGCCGTTCCGCCAGATCGCGCACGCAGGTCTCCAACGGGACGGCGGGGTCGCCGAAATGATCCCGGCGGCGGAACCAGGCCAGCGCCGGCCGGCGGGCCGACCACAACCAGCGACCCCGAAACGCCGCGTCCGCTTCCGCCAGATCGAGATAGACCATGAACAGGTCGTAGCGGAACTGGTGCGGGCGCGGAAAAAAGCGCCGGTGGCGGACATGACCGACGTAGAGGCAACTGTTCATGCCGCCAGCCGCCGTTCCAGCAGGCCACGCGCCACTGCCAGCCCGCTGCTCACCCCGTCCTCGTGGAAACCGTAGCTCCAGTAGGCGCCGCAATACCAGGTGCGGTGGACGCCGCTGATCTCGTCGCGACGGGCCTGGGCCTTCACCCCGGCCTCGGTGAACACCGGGTGGTGGTAGGTGGCGCGGTAGAGAACGCGCGCCGGGTCGATGGCCTCGCCGTGGTTGAGCGTGACGCAGAACGTCTCTGGGGCGTCCAGGCTTTGTAGACTATTCATGTTGTAAGTGACCGCGACCCGGGCTTGGGGTTGCGCCGGTAAATGATAGTTCCAGGCCGCCCAAGCCCGCCGCCGGCGCGGCAGCAAGCGGGTGTCGGTGTGCAGCACCGCCTCGTTTTCCTGATAGGGGATCGCACCCAGAATCTCCCGTTCCAGGGGCGTCGGATCGGCCAGCAGCCGCAGCGCCTGATCGCTGTGCGCGGCGATGATCACCTGGTCGAAGCGCTCCACCGGACCGCCCCGCGCTTTGACCTGCACATGCGTCGGATGGCGGCGCACCCACTCCACCGGGCAATTCAGCCGGATGCAGTCCCGGAACGGCGCGGTCAGACGCTCGACGTAGCGGTGCGAGCCGCCCCGGATCACTCGCCACCGGGGCCGGTCGCTGACGCTCAACAGCCCGTGATTCTTGAAGAATTGCACGAAGAACCGCGCAGGCATCCCGCCCATGATGCCCGCTTCCGCCGACCAGATCGCCGCCGCCATCGGCAGGATGTAGTGCTCGCGAAATTCCTGGCTGTAGCGGCCCTGCCGCAGGTAAGCGTCCAGGGTGATGTCATGGCAACCGTCCAGCAGGGCCGGAGCCTCCCGGTTGAAGCGCAGGATGTCGCGGATCATCCGGTGAAACGAGGGCCGGAACAGGTTGCGGCGCTGGGCGAACAGAGTGTTCAGGTTCTCGCCGTTGTACTCCAACCCGGTGCGCTCGCAGCGCATGCTGAAGCTCATCGGCGCCGGCTGCGAGGCCACGTCCAACTGATTCAGCAGGTCGATGAAGTGGGGATAGGTCCAGTCGTTGAAGACGATGAAGCCGGTATCCACCGCGTAATGCTGTCCCTGGACCTGAACCTCCACGGTGTGGGTGTGGCCGCCGATATGATCGTTGGCTTCGAAGATCGTGAGCTGATGTTCGCGATGGAGGCTCCAGGCGGCGGTCAGGCCGCTGATGCCGGTGCCGATGATGGCGGTTCTCATCATGAGTCTCCCCCTACAAACGATTCTTGATGGCGCGGATGATGCCGCCCAGCACCGGCACCCGCTCGTAGATGAACTCGCCCATGTCGAAATAGTCGCGGTGGTGGCTGACCCGGCCGTCGTCGAGAAATCGGAGATGGCTAACCCCGCGTAGTTCCAGCGTCTCGCCGGGACGGAAACGGGCGTGCTGGAATCGCATCAGCCACACCAACATGCCTTGCTGGCCCTCGATCACCTCGGCGTCGAATTCAAACTGGCAGGACCGTACCCCTTCGTACAGCCGATGGTAGTAGTCCCGCAGCGCCGGCAATCCCTCCAGCGCATGAACTGGATCGCGGAATCGCACGTCCGGGGTGTAGATCTGCTCCAGCAGGTGCAGGCGATCCGTGTTCAACTGGTCGAACACGGTCTTGAAGTGATCCAGCGGTCTCGACACGGGTCTGGCCTCCGAGCGCGAAAAGCGGCTCTAAAATTATTGGACATTATTTGTACATCATTGCTAATATTTATACAAGCCCTATTCAAAACTTTTCGCAAGCACAATGGAAGATTACATCATGACGACAATTGCGTTGTTGACCGGAGCCAGCGGCGGGTTGGGACACGCGCTGGCGGCGGAGCTGCGGCGAGAGGGTTGGACGGTGATCCTGGTCGGGCGCGACCTGGAACGCCTGCGCGCAGCCCACGGATCGGATGCCCCGTGCATCGAGACCGACGTATCCACGCCGGAAGGCGCTCGGGTGGCGGTGGCACAGTGCCAGCGCGCAATCGGTTTGCCGACAGCGCTGGCGCATTGCGCGGGGACCACGCTGCTGGCGCCGCTGCATCGCACGACGCCGGAGTTGTATCGAAACTGTCTAACAGCCAATCTCGACAGCGCTTTTTTCATGCTGGGCGCGTTCGTGGACGCGCTGCGCGAGGCGCGACAACCGGGGGCGGCGGTGGTGGTGTCGTCGGTGGTGGCGCGGATCGGAGTGGCCAATCATGAGGCCATCGCCGCCGCCAAGGCGGGGGTGGAGGGGCTGGTGCGTTCGGCGGCGGCGACTTATGCGCCCGCGCGTATCCGGATCAACGCGGTGGCGCCGGGCATCATGGATACGCCGGCGGTGGCGCGGATCATCGGCAATGAGGTCAGTCGGGCCGGGGCAGCCCGACAGTATCCGCTGCCCGGCATCGGCGATCCGGCCGATCTGGCGCGGCTGATGGCCTGGCTGTTATCCGACCGGGCTGGCTGGATCACCGGCCAGGTGTGGGCGATGGACGGGGGGTTTTCCAGCATCCGGCCGCTGGTGAGGTAGCGGCGGGTTAGAGGCGTTTCTGTACGACCTCAAGTGACTTAATATATTGAAAAATAACCCTAATCCCAAGCTCTCCCCCATAGGAAAGGGGGAGTTTTTCGCACGGACCCCAAACAATGTTCACTCTGTTCCGAATCGCCTCCCGCGACAGGCGCGGCAGTTCATGCCCCAACAGGATCTCGACCCAATCCATCAATACTGGCCCGCCGAGATCACGGTCCCACCGTGGGTTCCGCCAGTAACGCCTGGACCTCGGCGACGACCGCCACGAATGACGCCAGAATTAAAAATCCACGCAAATAATAATGGCGCTTCATCCCATTGCCACATTCCGGTACCATGATCGCCCTTTTTTCCAAAATCGCCCCCACCCATGCACATCGGCCCCTACCTGATCTCTCCGCCCGTCGTGCTGGCGCCGATGGCCGGTGTCAGCGACCGGCCGTTCCGGCAATTGTGCCGGCGGCTGGGCGCGGGCTTGGCGGTTTCGGAGATGGTCAGCGCCGACCGGCGGCTATGGGACAGCCGCAAGACCCGGCTGCGGCTGGATCATGCCGGCGAGCCCGACCCGCGTAGCGTGCAGATTCTCGGCACCGACCCGCACGCCATGGCCGAGGCGGCCCGCTTCAATGTTGAACGGGGCGCCCGAATCATCGACATCAACATGGGCTGTCCGGCCAAAAAAGTCTGCGGCGCCCTGGCCGGCGCGGCGCTGCTGCGCGACGAGGCGCTGGTCGGGCGCATCCTGGACGCGATGGTGGGCGCGGTTTCGGTCCCGGTCACCCTGAAAATCCGCACCGGTTGGGACCTGAATCACCGCAACGGAACCGCCGTCGCCCGCATCGCCGAACAGGCCGGCATCCAGGCGCTGGCCGTGCATGGGCGCACCCGCGCCTGCGGCTACGGTGGCCCGGTGGATTACGACGCCATCCGCGCCATCAAGCAGGCGGTGACGATCCCGGTGATCGCCAACGGCGACATCGACAGCCCGGAACAGGCCCGCCAGGTGCTCGATTACACCGGCGCGGACGCGGTAATGATCGGCCGCAGCGCTCGGGGCCGACCCTGGATCTTCCGCGAAATCGCCCACTTTCTGACCAGCGGCGAGCGTTTGGCGCCGCCGTCCCCGCCGCAAATCGGCCGCTGGGTCGCAATGCACCTGGAAAATCTGTACGAGTTTTACGGCGAAACCGCCGGTGTCCGCATCGCCCGCAAGCACTTGGTCTGGTACAGCCAGCATTGGCCCGAGAGCGCCGGGTTCCGGGCGCGGGCGAACGCGGCCGAAAGCGGCCGCGCGCAACTGACGCTGGCCCGCGATTTCTTCGAGCGCCTGGCCAATAAGGAGTCTCTGGCCGCATGAGCACTAATATCGAGCCCCCCGTCGATCTATTGCCCGCCACCCCGCTGCGCGATCAAGTCTACGAAGCCTTGCGCATTTATTTTCACAATCTCGGCGACCAGCAACCCAGCCATCTGTACGATCTGGTGCTGCGGGAAGTGGAGCCGCCGCTGCTGGAGATCGTGATGCAGCGCACCCGCGGCAATCAAACCAAGGCGGCCGACCTGCTCGGCATCAACCGCGGCACCCTGCGCAAGAAGCTCCAGCGGTACGGTCTGGATTGACTGTCCGGATGGATGACGATGACATGAGCCTGGCGATCTTCGATCTCGACAACACCCTGCTGGCCGGCGATAGCGACTATCTGTGGGGCCGATTCCTGGTCGAACAGGGGCTGGTCGACGACGAAACTTTCGAACGCGAGAACCAGCGCTTTTACGACGAGTATCAGGCTGGCACGCTGGACATTCAGGAATTCCTGGCCTTCGGCTTGCGGCCGCTGGCGGAAAACCCGCTGGCCGATCTGCTGGCGTGGCGGGAACGGTTCCTGGCGGAGAAGATCCAACCGATCCTGCTGCCGAAGGCGGCGGAATTGCTGGAACGGCATCGCGGAGCCGGCGACACCCTGTTGATCATTACTGCCACCAACCGCTTTGTCACCGAACCCATTGCCGAACGGCTGGGCGTGCCGCACCTGCTGGCGACCGAAGTCGAGTTCGCCGACGGAGGCTACACCGGCCGGCCAAGCGGGATTCCCTGTTTTCAGCACGGCAAGGTCGAACGGCTGGAGGTCTGGCTGGCGGAAACCGGCCACGATTTCGCCGGTAGCTGGTTTTACAGCGACTCGCACAACGACCTGCCGCTGCTCGGTCGGGTCACTCATCCGGTGGCGGTGGACCCCGACGCTACCCTGGCCCAGACCGCGCAAGAACGCGGCTGGCCGATCATCAGCCTGCGGGCTTGAACCAGGAACGGGAATATCCTCGCGCGGGGTTTCGCGCCCGCCATGGATCGCGCCCGGCTTGACGGGCCGGCGCCGGCTGGGCTAAAAGCCCGGGCTTCATGCTTCAACCTATTCCACCCTTTACCGCCGGTGCCATACCCATGCAAAACCTGTACGACATCAATGTCGCCGCCCTGGAAGTCCTGCCCACGCCGGAAGACATCAAGCAGCGCCTGCCGCTCGGCGAAACGGCGGTCGACACCGTATTCCAGGGCCGGGAAACGATCAAGCGCATTCTCGACCGCCAGGATCCCCGGTTGTTCGTGGTCGTCGGCCCCTGCTCCATTCACGATGTCGAGGCGGCCCGCGACTACGCCCGGCGGCTGAAAGCGCTGGCCGACGAGGTGCGGGATACCCTGTTCGTGGTCATGCGGGTGTATTTCGAGAAGCCGCGCACCACGGTCGGCTGGAAGGGACTGATCAACGATCCGCGCATGGACGACACCTTCCGCGTCGACGAAGGACTGCAACTCGCCCGCGGCCTGCTGCTGGAGTTGGCGGAAATGGGCCTGCCGGCCGGCACCGAGGCGCTGGATCCGATCATCCCGCAGTACATCTCCGACCTGATCGCCTGGACCGCGATCGGCGCCCGCACCACCGAATCGCAAACCCATCGCGAAATCGCCAGCGGCCTGTCCACCCCGGTCGGGTTCAAGAACGGCACCAACGGCAACCTGGAAGTGGCCATCAACGCCTTGCAGTCGGCCGCCAGCCCGCACAGCTTCCTGGGCATCAACCCGCTTGGCCAGTCGGCGGTGATCCGCACCCTGGGCAACCGCTACGGCCACATGGTGCTGCGCGGCGGCGACCGCCCCAACTACGATTCGGTATCCGTTGCCCTGTGCGAGAAGGCGCTGCGCGACAAGAAACTGCCGGTCAACATCGTGGTCGATTGCAGCCACGCCAATTCCTTCAAGGATCCGGCCTTGCAGCCGTTGGTGCTACGCGACTGCGCGCACCAGATCATGGAGGGCAATCAGTCCATCGTCGGGCTGATGATCGAGAGCAATATCGGTGGGGGCAATCAGTCCATCCCCGCCGATCGGAGTCAACTCAAGTACGGCGTATCGGTCACCGACGCCTGCGTGGACTGGGCAACCACGGAGACCATGCTGCGCGAAGCCCATGCCAAGCTGAAGGGCGTGCTGCCGGCCCGGCTTGCGGCTTGATCGGCCTTTTTCAGCCCCCTGCCTTTGCGCCGGCTCGCCGATATTTGCCGGATAACCCACCCACGACAAACCCGACTGGCCCGAGGCATGGCGCCCAAGCCAGTCGGGCTTTCCGCCGCGACCCTGTCGGATATAGCGCTCTTGGCGGATGGGTGGTTCGCGCTAAACCACGCGGCACTCGACCACCCCCGCATCCACCAATTCCTGCAAATACGCCGGCACATCCTGTTCCAGGGTGGCCCGGTCAACGGCGTACTCCGCCACCAGCGCGTCCACCAAAGCGCTCGCCGACAGGTCCGCCGCCTCCAGCAACTCCAGCACTCGCACGCCGACATCGTTCAGCACCAGCACCTCGCCGGCCGTCTGGCGGACCACGATCCCCTCGCCGCCGACGTTGCGGTAGCGGGCATCGGCGCATTTCTTCAATATCGTGCCTGCTTCTATCATGAGATTTCTCCACGGTGCAGCAAATCCCAGAAACGATCATCGAGCGCGAAGGTCAACGCCCGCACCGGCAACCGCGCGTTCAGCGCTTGCAAGCGCTCGATAAGTTTATCCTGCCAGTAGGGATTTTGATTCACGAATGGCGCACACCCGAGCAGCGCGGCGACGGCGGCGGCGGGCGATAAAGGCCGCAACACCGGTTCCGGCCCCTTGTGCAGCCGGCACAACGCCCGCGCCGGATAGGAACCCACCGCGCCGCCGCCCTTTTGGCCGAAATCACCGGCGAACGGCAGCCGTTCCACCACCACGCCTTCCGGCGTCAGCCGCAGGGCGTTCATATCGTCGCTCAGCACCATGCGGCCGGCGGCGTGGTTCAAGCGGGAAATCGTCGATTTTCCCGCCCCCGATGGCCCGAAGAACAGATAAGCGCCGCTGGCATCGGCCACCGCCGCGCTGTGCAGCAACACCCCGCCCTGTTCCAGCAGATGGTAGCCAACCACCGCCCGCAGGAAATTTTCCAGAATGGCGTGCGACACCAGCCGGCTGTCTTCCGGCGTCCACAGCGCCGCCCGCAACCGCGGGGTCCAGTCCAGCCGACCCAGGAAGCGAAAACCGGCGAAACGAATGGCGTCCGGCGCGTAGTCCAGGTCGAAATCGAATGCCCAGATCCGGCCGTCATCGACGAAATCCTCCACCGAGGCGCGGAAAACCCGGATCTCCAGCGCCGCCGCCGGGGTTTCGGCCGGCGGCGGACACGGCGGGCCGAACCGCTCGCGCACCGCCGCTGCCTGGGTCGCGCTCAGGCCGTCCCAGACGTACACGTTGCCGGCAAAGTGGATCGCCACCCGCTCGTCGCCCCACGGCTCGCCGCTGTGCCGGGCCGGGAACAAATCGGGGTGTCGGAGAAAACTCGCGCCGAAGCTCATCGATACCTCTTGCTCGTGTGGATGAAGAAAAAACGAAGCAGCCGGCCCAGCGCCCGCAACCGGTCGGCCAGCGGGACGCGGACCAGCCGGCCGGCGCAGCGTCCGCCGCAGACCCTGCCGATAATCCGGTCGGCGGACACGGCGGCGTCCGGCCAACCGGCGCGGTCGGCTTGGGTCAGCCATTGCAGCCGCCTCGCCCGCGGGTAGCAACCCAGCAGGCGGTGGGCCAGTAGCCGACCGTCCGCCGCATGGACCACCACCGCATCGCCCGGCCAGTAAAACGGCCGGTGGATCACCTGGATTTCCGCGCCCGAGTCGAGCAGAGGCGTCATGCAATCGCCGTTGATCCACAGCATCAGGGGTCGCTCGGCGGCCAGTTCGCGCAGGGCGCGGGCGACGGTGCGGGAAACCGACGACATGCAGCATACTCCCATCAAGATTGCCGAAATTTGCAAAGACTGGCGGCGGCGCGGCGCAAATACAGCCACGGCAGCCACCAGCGCCGGCTGGTCTGATATTTCACCAGCATGAAATCGGCCGGCGGAAACCCCATCTCCCACAGGAAAAGCAGTCGCCGCCGCCCGTTCGGTAGACCACGCAGGTCTTCCAGCAGGAAGCGCCAGCGGCCCGCAAGCAGATCGGCGGCGGAAATTTTCCCAGCCGACGGCGCCGCCAATCGCTCCATCATATCGTCTGGAAACGCGGTGGCCAGCGCTTGGCGGGTGCGGGAAAAACCATCCAGGCAGACCGGCTGCATTTTCTTGGCGACGCTCAGGCGAGCGAATGCTTCCCAGTCGCCGGTGGCCATGGTCCGGGCCAGCAGGTGGATATCGTACAGCCAGATCAGGCGGTTGCCGGTTTCACTCCCTTCCTCGTGGGCGGCCCGGTGCATGAGGGCCAGCAGCAGGGCGTGCGGGGGATAGAGCGTCCGCGCCGCCACGCCCAAGCGCGGCACCGGAACGGCGCGATCAAGCAACTCGGCATGGCTGAGCGCCTGAGCAAAAGCCTGCGAGTTATTGATGCGCCAATGCACGTCCAAGATGTGATCGACAGGGTGGCCACGCTTGCGGTATTCCCATTGGTACGTCACTCCGGCAAAAGCGGAAAAGCGCCGGTAGCCCATCTGCTCCAGCACTCGCTCGGCGCGCGCGCGCGCGGCGGGCTCGACCAGCAAATCGGTGTCGCAACGCGGACGCAAGGCGGACAAGGGATAGTGGGTGTAGGCCAGGGGCGTTCCCTTCAGCAACAGAGGCCGGACGCCGGCGGCGGCCAGCGCGGCCAGCACGGCGATCAATTCCTGTTCTTGCAACAGGTCCAGGGCGATCTGCATCCGCAGTTCCCGCGCCAGAGTGTCGCGGGTCGCGACGGGCCAGCTTGAGTACGCCGTCGTCCCGTGCAGGAGGTGATGCAGCAGCGGGGTCACGCCGTGGCGGTGGCCGGCTTCGAGCAGGCGGGATGGAAAATCCGCGTCCGCGTCCTGGGGCCAGTCGGTTGATTCGCCGCGCAGCGCCCGGCACAGCAAAGCCTCCGGCGCGATACTCGGCGGGCGCTGCGCGGGGATCGAGGCGTTCATGAGGCGGCGGAACCTGAGAGACCGTGCAAAGACCCCCCTCTCCCTAAGGGAGAGAGGCTGGGGGTGAGGGTTGTTTTTCAACACCTTAAATCCCCAGAGGCTGTACAAAAGCGCCTCTGGGTCGCCGGTCGGCGGCGGACCGGATCAGCGGAGTATTATGCCATGGTTTGCCTCACACGGGGCGCGGGGATCGGCCGGCGAACGGTTCGATCCCCGCGCGCCGACCGTCAAACCTCCAGATAATCCAGAATCCCCTCCGCTGCTTCCCGGCCCTCGAAGATGGCGGTCACCACCAGATCGGAGCCGCGCACCATGTCGCCGCCGGCAAATACCTTGGGGTTGCCGGTCTGAAACTTGCGCGTGCCGTCCTGCACGGCGCGGACCCGGCCGCGATCGTCCACGGCGATGCCGAAGTCGGCGAACCAGGGCGCCGGACTGGGCTGGAAGCCGAAGGCGATGATCACCCGGTCGGCCGGGATGATCTCCTCCGAGCCCGGCACGACTTCCGGAGCGCGCCGGCCACGGGCGTCGGCCGCGCCGAGCCGGGTGGCGCAGACCTTGACGCCCTCCACCCGTTCGTCGCCAACGATCTCGATCGGCTGCCGGTTCCACAGAAATCGTACCCCCTCCTCCTTGGCGTTGGCCACTTCGCGGCGTGAACCGGGCATGTTGGTCTCGTCGCGGCGATAGGCACAGGTAACGCTGGTCGCGCCCTGCCGGACAGCGGTGCGATTGCAGTCCATCGCCGTGTCGCCGCCGCCCAGCACCACCACCCGCTGGTTCTTCATATCGACGAACTCGTGCGGGTCTCGCTCCAGCCCCAGCAGCCGGTTGACGTTGGAAATCAGATAGGGCAAAGCGTCGTGCACTCCCGGCAAGCCCTCGCCGGGAAAGCCGCCCTTCATAAAAGCGTAGGTGCCCATGCCGAGAAACACGGCGTCGTACTGATCCAGCAGGTGCTGGAAAGCGAGGTCGCGGCCGATCTCGACCCCGAGGCGGAACTCGACGCCCATGCCCTCCATGATCTCGCGCCGGGTCTGTATCACCTCTTTTTCCAGCTTGAACGGCGGAATCCCGAAGGTCAGCAGCCCGCCGATCTGCGGGTAGCGGTCGAACACCACCGGTTTGACCCCGTTGCGGGCCAGGATGTCGGCGCAGCCCAACCCGGCCGGACCAGCGCCGACGATGGCAACTCGCTTACCGGTGGGCGTCACGTTGGACAGATCGGGTCGCCAGCCGGCCTTGAGCGCTTCGTCGGTGATGTATTTCTCGACTGCGCCGATGGTGACCGCCCCGAAGCCGTCGTTCAGGGTGCAGTCGCCCTCGCACAGCCGGTCCTGCGGGCAGACCCGCCCACACACCTCGGGCAGCGAGTTGGTTCGGTGGGACATTTCGGCGGCTTCGAACAGATTGCCCTCGGCGATCAGTTGCAGCCAGTTGGGAATGTAGTTGTGGACCGGGCACTTCCATTCGCAGTAGGGGTTGCCGCAATGCAGGCAGCGCCCGGCCTGGGTCGCCGCGGACTGGGGGTTGAACTGCCCGTAGATTTCCCCGAACTCGATCACCCGCTCGCGGGCCGGTTTCTTGTTCGGGTCCTGACGGGGCACATCGATAAACAGCAGGGGCTTGGCTTTCGACATCGGTGCATCCAACGACAAAGGAGAATGGAGAGGCTGGCCGGAACCCCTCTCCCGCAAGCGGGCGAGGGGTAGGGGTGAGGTGTCCCACGGGCCGGTTCGCCAGGCTGTGCGAAACCGTCGCTCAGGCCGCCTCGCGCAACGTATCCAGCAGCGATTCCAGCTCGGCGGCTTTCGGCTTGATCAGCCAGGTGCGGCTGGCGTAGTAGCGGAAGTCGTCGAGAATGGCCTGACCCCAGACGCTGCCGGTTTCGGCGACGTAATCCTCGATCAGCGCCAGCAGGTAGTTGCGCTGCGGCTCCATGTTCTCGGTGGCGATGCGGTGGATGTCGATCAGTTCGTGGTTGTAGCGGTCCACGAAGGCGTTGTGCTCGTCCAGCACGAAGGCGAAACCGCCGGTCATGCCGGCGCCGAAGTTGACGCCGGTCTCGCCCAGCACCACCACCACGCCGCCGGTCATGTACTCGCAGCCATGATCGCCGACCCCTTCCACCACCGCCAACGCCCCGGAGTTGCGCACCGCGAAGCGCTCGCCAGCGGTCCCGGCGGCGTACAGCAGGCCGCCGGTGGCCCCGTACAGGCAGGTGTTGCCGATGATCGGGGTGCGGTGGCCGTCGAAGCGGCTGTTTTCGGGCGGATGGATCACCAGCTTGCCGCCGGCCATGCCCTTGCCCACATAGTCGTTGGCGTCGCCTTCCAGATACAGATGCAGCCCCCCCGCGTTCCACACGCCGAAACTTTGGCCGGCGGTGCCGGTCAGCCGCAGCTTGATCGGCGCGCTTTCCATGCCCAGGTCGCCGTGGCGGCGGGCGATTTCGCCCGACAGCCGCGCGCCGATGGAACGGTGAATGTTTTTGACGGTATAGCTGAACTCGCCGCCGGACTTGGCGGTAATGGCCGGCAGGGCGTCTTGCACCATCTGCTCGGCCAGTTCGCCCCGATCGAACGGGGCGTTGCGCGGTTCGAGACAAAACTGTGGCCGATCCGCCGCCAGGCCAGCGTCGGACAGGATCGGCGTCAGATCCAGCCCGCGATGCTTGCCGGTGACGCCGGGCAGGATCTCCAGCAGGTCGGTGCGGCCGATCAATTCCTCGAAGCGGCGCAGGCCGAGGCCAGCCATCAGCTCCCGCACCTCCCGGGCGATGAATTTGAAGTAGTTCGCCACCTTGTCGGCGGTGCCCCGGTAGTGGTTGAGGCGTAGCACCTTGTTCTGGGTCGCCACGCCAGTGGCGCAATTGTTGAGATGGCAGATCCGCAGATACTTGCAGCCCAGCGCCACCATCGGGCCGGTGCCGAAGCCGAAGCTCTCGGCGCCGAGAATGGCGGCCTTGACCACGTCCAGGCCGGTCTTCAGCCCACCGTCGGTTTGCAGCCGCACCTTATCGCGCAGGTTGTTGCGGCGCAGGGTCTGGTGGGTCTCGGCCAGGCCCAGTTCCCACGGGCTGCCGGCGTATTTGACCGAGCTCAGCGGCGAGGCGCCGGTGCCGCCGTCGTAGCCGGCGATGGTGATCAGGTCGGCGTAGGCTTTCGCCACCCCGGCGGCGATGGTGCCGACCCCGGCCTCGGCCACCAGCTTGACCGAGACCAGCGCCCCCGGATTGACCTGCTTGAGGTCGAAAATCAGTTGCGCCAAGTCCTCGATCGAATAAATATCGTGGTGTGGCGGCGGCGAGATCAGCGCCACGCCGGGTCGGGAAAAGCGCAGCCGGGCGATGGTCGCGTCGACCTTGTCGCCGGGCAATTGGCCGCCTTCGCCGGGCTTGGCACCCTGGGCGACCTTGATTTGCAGCACCTCGGCGTTGACCAGGTAGGCGGGGGTGACGCCGAAGCGACCGGAGGCGACCTGCTTGATCTTCGACATTTTGGCCGTGCCGTAGCGGGTCGGGTCCTCGCCGCCCTCGCCGGAATTGGAGCGGCCGCCCAGCCGGTTCATGGCCTCGGCCAGGGTTTCGTGCGCTTCCGGCGACAGCGCCCCCAGCGACATGCCGGCGGAGTCGAAGCGCGGCAGGATGGCTTCGACCGGTTCCACCTCGTGTGTCGGGACCGTCTGGGTCGCCGGTTTCAGCCGCAGCAGGTCGCGCAGGGTGGCGACCGGCCGCTCGTTCACCAGCCGGGCGAAGCTCTGATAGTCGGCGTAGTCGCCGCTGGCCACCGCCTGTTGCAGGGTTTGCACCACCTCTGGGTTATAGGCGTGGTATTCGCCGCCGTGGATGTACTTGAGTAGGCCGCCGGGCTCGATCGGCAGCCGGTGTTTCCAGGCCCGCCGCGCCAGTTCGGCCTGCTCCGCTTCCAGCTCGGCGAAGCCCGCGCCCTGAATGCGGCTGGTGGTGTCCTTGAAGCACAGATCCACCACCTCGTCGCGCAGGCCGACGATTTCGAACAACTGCGCGCCGCGATAGCTGTTGATGGTGGAGATCCCCATCTTGGAAATGATTTTGTACAGGCCCTTATTAATGCCCTTGCGGTAGTTTTCCATCAGGGTGAGGGCGTCCCGGTTGGCGATCTCGCCGCTGCGCAGCAGATCGCGCAGCAGGTCGCAGGCCAGGTAGGGATGCACCAGGGTGGCGCCGTAGCCGATCAATGCCGCGACGTGATGCGGATCGCGGGCGGTGGCGGTGTGGATCAACAGGTTGGCGTCGCAGCGCAGGCCGTCGCGCACCAGCCGGTGATGCACCGCGCCGGTGGCCAGCAGGGCGTGGGCCGGCAGCCGGTCGTGGGCGATGGCGTGGTCGGACAACACCAGCAGCGTCACGCCTTCGCGCACCGCCGCCGCCGCCTCGGCGCAGATCCGGTCGATGGCGGCATGGAGACCTTCGTCAGCCGGATAGTTCAGATCGATGATCCGGTGCGGGTAACGGCCGTCGGGGTTGGCCAGCAGCGCCCGGTAGCGGCCCTCGGTCAGCACCGGCGAGTTGGCGGTCAGCCGCGGCGCGTAAGCCGGGTTCTCCTCGAACAGGTTGCACTCGGCGCCCAGACAGGTTTCCAGCGACATCACCACCGCCTCGCGCAGCGGGTCGATCGGCGGGTTGGTGACCTGGGCAAACTGCTGGCGGAAGTAGTCGTACAGCGAGCGGGGCCGCGCGGACAGCACCGCGAACGGGGTGTCGTCGCCCATCGAGCCGACCGCTTCCTGACCGGCCTCGGCCAACACCCGCAACACCTGGTCGCGCTCCTCGAAGGTCACGCCGAACAATTTTTGATAGACGTTGAGGGTGTCCGGCGCCAGCGGCTCCGGCTCCGGCTCGTCCCGGTACAACGAGCGCAAACGCTGGACGTTGCCGCGCAGCCAGCGCCGATACGGGTGGCGGCTCTTGAGGTCGTTGTCGATGTCGGCCGGAGCGAGCAGCCGGCCGGTTTCGACGTCGACGGCCAGCATTTCGCCGGGCTTCATCCGGCCCTTGGCCACCACTTGCTCGGGGGTGTAGTCGTACACGCCGATCTCCGAGGCGATGGTGAAATGGCGGTCTTCGGTGATGACGTAGCGGGCCGGGCGCAGGCCGTTGCGGTCCAGCACACAGCCGGCGTAGCGGCCGTCGGTGAGCACGATGCCGGCTGGGCCGTCCCACGGCTCCAGGTGCATCGAGTTGTACTCGTAGAAGGCGCGCAAATCCGGGTCCATGTGCTCGACGTTCTGCCAGGCCGGCGGGATCAGCAGGCGCATGGCGCGAAACAGGTCCATGCCGCCCATCACCAGCACTTCCAGCATGTTATCCAGCGAGCTGGAGTCCGAGCCGGTCATGTTGACCAGCGGCCGGATTTCGGCCATGTCCGGCAGCAGCCGCGAGGAGAAGGTGTAGCTGCGGGCCTCGGCCCAGTTGCGGTTGCCGCCGATAGTGTTGATTTCGCCGTTATGGGCCAGATGGCGGAACGGCTGCGCCAGCCACCACTGCGGCAGGGTATTGGTGGAGAAGCGCTGGTGGAACAGACAGATCGAGGATTCCAGCCGTTCGTCGCCGAGGTCGGGATAGAACACCGGCAGGTTGGCCGGCATCACCAGTCCCTTGTAGCTGATCAGCCGGTTCGACAGCGACGGCGCGTAGTAGACCGGATCGCGGGCCTGGATGCGCTGGCTGGCGCGGCGGCGGGCGACGAACAGATGGCGTTCGAACTCCTCCGGCAGCATCCCGGCCGGCGGGTTGACGAAAATCTGCGCGATGTCCGGCAGGGTGCGGCGCGATTCCTCGCCGCAGGCGTCGGGATTGACCGGCACCGCCCGCCAGCCGGCGACCGCGAGTCCCTGCCGCTTCAGCTCCGCGTGCAGGTCGGCGCGGGCGGCTTCGGCCAGGGTCGGGTCGCGGTTGAGGAACACCATGCCGACGCCGTAATGCTGGCCCAGATGGATGCCGGCCGCGGCGGCGACCTGGCGCAGGAACGCATCCGGTTTTCGCATCAACAGGCCGCAGCCGTCGCCGGATTTGCCGTCGGCGGCGACCGCCCCACGGTGGGTGAGCCGCGCCAGGGCGTTGATGGAGGTCCGGATCAGCCAGTGGCTCGGCCGGTTGTCCATTTGGGCGATCAGTCCGAAACCGCAACTGTCTCGTTCGAATTCAGGGCGATACAGGCCCTGCGAAGGGGGGGGCACGCGCATCAATCACTCCGCATGGATCAGGCAAACAACAGGGTCGGATAGACCGGAGATTTCCAAGCGCGCGCGGGTGCGCGGCGATCGGATCGGTGCGTCTGGACACGGGTTCCCGGACGGCGGGCGCGGCGGAGCACCCTTATGATTCTAAATAACGCCAAATTTTGCCGAAGTATACCGCCGGATTTGCGGCGCGGGCAAACCAGACTCTCAATTACCCTTTTGAATTGAAAGGTTTTTCTTGGAGTGGAATCGCTTTTTCCAGCGCTGTCGTCAATGCGGGCAACGCTTCCGCCGCCCGTGTCGGAGAGGGTCGGCGGGTAGCGGAAGCCGCGCGGCGGGCGGAACGGCGGGCAGCGCGACCGAGGGATCTGGGCACCGAGTCGGACGGGTCATCCGCGCCTTCGGGAGCAGTACCGCTCGACTCGCGGGAATGCGGTAAAATGCCATCGTCTTAACACATTCAGGGCGCGCCCGCGCCTGATTCCTCGTCTGCTGGAGATCCCATGACCATCATTCGCCAAGAAGACTTTATCCAGAGTATCGCCGACGCCTTCCAGTACATCAGCTATTATCATCCGGTCGATTACATCCAGGCGCTGGCGGCGGCCTACCAGCGCGAGGAAAGCCCGGCAGCCAAGGACGCCATCGCCCAGATTTTAATCAACTCGCGCATGTGCGCCGAGGGCCACCGCCCGATCTGCCAGGATACCGGCATCGCGCTGGTGTTCCTCAAGGTCGGCATGGACGTGCATTGGGACGCCACGCTGTCGGTGCAGGAGATGGTTAACGAAGGCGTGCGCCGCGCCTATCTCAACCCGGACAACAAATTGCGCGCCTCGGTGCTGCTCGATCCCGCCGGCAAGCGCCAGAACAGCAAGGACAACACCCCGGCGGTGGTGCATTACGAGATCGTCCCCGGCCACCATCTGGAGGTGATCTGCGCGGCCAAGGGCGGCGGTTCGGAGGCGAAATCCAAGTTCGCGATGCTGAATCCGTCCGACAATCTGGTGGAGTGGGTGCTGAAGACCGTGCCGACCATGGGTGCCGGCTGGTGTCCGCCGGGCATTCTCGGCGTCGGGATCGGCGGCACGCCGGAGAAGGCGCTGCTGCTGGCCAAGGAGTCGCTGATGGCCCCGGTCGATATCCAGGATCTGATCGCCCGGGGTCCGAAGAATCGCGCCGAGGAACTGCGCATCGAGCTGTACGAGAAGGTCAACGCGCTGGGCATCGGCGCGCAGGGTCTCGGTGGCCTGACCACCGTGCTCGATGTCAAGGTGCTCGACTATCCGACCCACGCGGCCAACCTGCCGATCGCGCTGGTGCCGAACTGCGCCGCGACCCGCCATGTGCATTTCCATCTCGACGGCACCGGACCGGCCAAGCTGGAGCCGCCGAGTCTGGACGACTGGCCGAAGCTGACCTACGCGCCGACCAACGCCCGTCGAGTCGATCTGGCCACCGTCACCCGCGAGCAGGTGGCAAGCTGGAAGCCGGGCGAGGTGTTGTTGCTGAACGGCAAGCTGCTGACCGGCCGCGACGCCGCCCACAAGCGGATGACCGACATGCTGAACGCGGGCCAGAAACTGCCGGTGGATTTCACCGACCGCTTCATTTACTACGTCGGCCCAGTCGATCCGATTCGCGATGAGGTAGTCGGTCCCGCCGGCCCCACCACCGCGACCCGCATGGACAAGTTCACCCGCCAGATGCTGGAGCAGACGGGTTTGCTGGGCATGGTCGGCAAGGCCGAGCGCGGCCCGGCGGCCATCGACGCGATCAAGGACAACAAGGCAGTGTATTTGATGGCTGTGGGTGGCGCGGCCTATCTGGTATCCAAGGCGATCAAGGCATCCAAGGTGCTGGCCTTCGAGGATCTCGGCATGGAAGCGATCTATGAATTCGAGGTCAAGGACATGCCGGTGACCGTGGCGGTGGACTCGAAGGGTTCCAGCGTCCACAAGACCGGGCCAAGGGAGTGGCAGGCCAGGATCGGCAAGATTCCGGTGATGGAAGCCTGAAAAGCGCTTTTGTGCGGTCTCCAGGGACTTAATCCGAAAAAAGGCCCTCACCCCAGCCCCTCTCCTACAGGGAGGGGGGCATTTTTGCGTGGAATCCGAGTTTGAAATGATGGACAGAATGACGAGCATGCTCTCTGTCCACAGGGCGCGTCAGGCAGGATGAATCATGCCCGACCAAATATTTATTTAAGAAGGAGGCATATGATGTCTTTGCAGCAGCTTTACCATGTTCTCCTATCGGTAAGTAGAGATGGAAAGCCAGGCAAGGTTTATATTTATGTTAGAGAAGATGGCTCTAAACGCAATGGGACGATTTTAGTTAGCAAAAGAGAAACTCTAAGTATTAATTACTTACAGAAAACAGGTGAAGCCGCTCTTGAAAAAATGTTATCTCTAGGGATCGAAGAAGCCATTTTTATGCCGCGCTCTGATGTGGAGAGCAAGAGTAGAGAATCTGACACCCCATCTCTTTCCAGTATTTTAAAAAATCTCAACGAAAAATTGCTGTCTAGTGGTATCGTTAATACTGTTAACTCACATGAAGTGCGACAAGAAGTGGAAGTACTGCTAAAAAAAATTTATGGTCCAGGAATAGTAAGAGAAATTAATAAAATAGCTGAATCTTACCCCATCGATCAAGACCTTGGAGGATTTTTGGATCAATGCAAGGCAAAAGCCATGTTGATGCTAAGTAAAGATCAAGTGGAAGCAATGTTTAGACCGTTGTACGCAAAAATAAGCCCATGAGTTTAGCTGTATAGCCTAATTTTATTGACAAACTTGACCCAATAATCCTTTGAAAGGAAACGGCGTTGGTGCATAAATACTCTTCTGGACTGTCAAAGTCGTTAGGAATCCC
>JAPUDV010000104.1 GCA_027492875.1 Candidatus Competibacteraceae bacterium
CACTTGGACATGGTTAGCTCCTCCTTTCGACGAAATCGATCCATTCCACTGGATCGGGTTCATAGAGCGTGATGATTTTCAGCAGATGGTATGCAAGACGGAAAGAGGTTTCACTCATTTTCCTCCGCCCCACCCATGCGGTATTTGATGTCGTAGTTGATGATGAAGTCGGTTTCTTCTTCGGTGAGACCGTACAGCTCGGCCAATCGCAAGTCGATTTGATCAACCGTGGTTTTGCAGCGTGCTCCGTAGTATTCGTCGTATTCGATGCGATCAATTGCACCACCGCGCCGAGAAGTAATTGTCTTTCGCTCCGCGTGCCTTGCGAGTTCCTTCATTAACTGGTCGTTAAGAGTGGCCAGTTTTTGATCAGCGAGGAGTTTGGCGGTAATAGGGAAACCGGATGCAAGAGTATCGCTCAAATGGAAGCAATCACCGTAGGCAATAAAGTAGGCGTAAAACAGACTGCTGTTGAGCAATGCCGTGGCGGTGGCGGCTTGGTTCGCATCATCGAAATAGATGTAGCGCCCATGCGCCGGCGCGGAGCGCACCCCGTTCTTGGCGTAGAACGGCAAAACCGATGTTGCCTTGGCCCAGTATTGCGTTGCTTCCTGATAAAATAGATAGTGGCCGTTTTCACGGCGAACCCGGAATGTGCCGATATTCCTAGTCGAGCAAGCGCGAGCCTTGGCGAAAGCCGAAGCGGTCAAATCTTTCGGATGCTTCGCGATGATCCGCTCGATTTTTGTGCTGTCTCGTTCTAAGAAAAAACAAATCATATCGAACAACATGGGGCGACTCCCTGACGGCCATCTGTGATAGCGCGTTGTGAAAGTCTTCATATGCGAACTACCACGTTTCACGAAAAAGATCGTTGATCGGCAGTGTTGGAGTCCATCGAAAAGCTTGCCTGGACGATCATCAAAAGTCGCTACCCATAACAACGAGCTTCCGTTTCTCATAACCTCACGCAAAGTATTCATGCGTAAAGAGCAGACCAGTGGCAATTGCACGATGAAGCTGAACCGGCTGGCTTGGTGACAAAGCACGAGTGCCCGTTCGGTACAGAGTCCGTACAGATTTCCACAACCCTCAGTTGCATAACCGTTTACGGTATAAAACTGTCGCACCGCCGAATATTCCTTCCATGGCGGATTCCCAATCACTACATCAAATCCACCCTCCCGCATCACGCCATAAAACTCGGCGAACCAGTGAAACGGCTGGTGACTTTCGCGCCATTCCTCAAATGTCGCCCTCACCCCCGGCCCCTCTCCCGGAGGGAGAGGGGAGATTGCGTCCGGATCGATGCCGTAATCGCGGGCGAGATAATGGTCCAATTCCAGGCCGAGCGCGTTCAACTTCTCGCGCAACCTGCGCTTGTCCTCGGACGTGATCTGGCCGCCGTGTTGGGTTTGCTGCTCGCGGAAACGGTCGAACAAATCGGCAAGATCGGCGATGCTCGCCTTGATCTCAAGGCGGTGCGCCTGGTCACTGGCGAGATTATTCGCGGCGTCGAACTGAGCCTCGGTCGCGTAGCCGACCAGCGTATTGCCGCAGCGGATGTTGAAATCGATGTCGGGCAACGGCTCAAGCTGGCGGGCGCTATCCACCTGCGACACGAGCTTCAGGAACAGGCGCAGCTTGCAGATTTCCACCGCCTCGGCCATAAGGTCCACGCCGAACAGGTTGTGCAGAATGACGCTCTTGTAGATGAAATAGCGGCGCGAGGGATGTTTTTCGACTTCCGCCAGCACCTTAACGAGATCCGGATCGGGCTTCCTGTCGAGCTTTCGGGCATCCTCGACAAAACCCTCCATCCGATCCAGGCACCCTTCGTACAGCGACTCCAGGATATTGAGGGCGGCGAACAGGAACGCCCCCGAACCGCAGGTCGGATCAAGGATGGTGATGCCATGGCGAAATCGCTCGTTGGATTTCTCCGGCACCCGGCCGACGATGGCCTGCCAGACGGCGCGCAGCAAATCGGGGCTGCAGGCATCGATGACATCCTGCATGAACTGGCGGATGTCGAGATTCAGCGTCACCAAATCATCGACGCTTTTCACTTCACCACCGGCAAGTTTCCCCCGAACTGAAAGGCAGCGGGTGCGGCGCTCCACATACTCGCGCCAGGTCTCGGTGGGCAGCGTACCGCGCTCCCCCGTCGCCGTGCTGAACACCGCTGCGCCCAGGTTGTAGCGCCGGTCGAACATACGGGCCTTGGCGTCCCTCATGCCGGTTTGCACGAAATCCGGCAGCGCGGACTCCGGCACGATCTTGCCGCCGGCGTCGATAACGCCGGTCTTCATCGCCGGATAGAGATAGCGATCCGGATTTTCTTGCAGCAGATTCCAGACTGACGCCTCACCCTCGAAGGCCACCTTGCAACGCTCGCGCGCCCGCTCCAGCAGGTGAGGAATCACCGTATTCTTGGCGATGTACCCGGTGATGTCCTCCTTGGTGTAGTAGGCCCCCATCTGCTTCTGGTTGATGTACTTCTCGAAGATGTAGCCCAACACGTCGGGATTGATCTCGTTGCCCGCCTTCAGCGGCCGGTCGTCAAGGTGCCAGTCGTATCCGTCGAAAAAGCGAAACAGGCGCTCGAAGGCTTCGTCGGGAATGTCGATGTCCGGGTTGGCTTCCTCCAACTCGTGCAGGTCGAACAGCCCGCCGTTCAAATAAGGCACCTCGCCGATCAGGCCGGACAGATCGGGCGCGCGGTCGGTCTTGGGCCTGCCCAGTCCTTCATGGAACAAGCGACGCAGGAACAGGCGATAAAAGGAATGGAACCGATCCCGGCCTGCCTGGGCTTGGACCTGGCGCAAGCGATCGGCCAGATAGTGGGCGTTGCCGTCGAGAAAACCCTTGCGCTGGATGAAGTAAACAAACATCAGGCGGTTCAACATCAGCGAGGCGTACCATGCCTGATCCGTTGCACTGGCAAGCCCTTGGATGAACGCGGAAAAACTTTGGTGCTCGGCCTGGAAACGGTCGTAAAAGGCGCGGGTGACGCGGTCCCGGTCGAAGGCGCGACGCAGGCCGGTAATCACGTCGGTGAGGGTGATGGCCTCCTCCGCCTCCAGCGACCAAACGATGGCTTCGAGCTTCTGCCGCAACGATTCGCCGCTTTGGCCCTGACGCCAAGTGTGGGTGCGCGTGGCGGTCGGTTGACCGGGGGCGCGCGCGACCCACAGCCAGGTCAGCGTGGTCTTGGCCGCGTCGGCGAAGATCAACAGATGCTCGTGCGCGAGTTTGGCGGCTTCCTTCTCGATTTTCAGCAGCGTGGCGCGCGGCGGGATATTGCCGTCGCGATCCGGCGCGCACAGGAACACGACCACGCCGCGCTTTTGCCCGATGGGGCGCAGGGTGAAGTGCTCGCCGTTGACGGTTACTTCCCACGGGCGAGCACCAGCGCGGTCCCAGCCCAGCTCGTTGAACAGCGATTCCAGCTCGAACTCGTCGAGCAGCTTTTGAAAGCGGGCGGCGTCGAGGGTCATGACATATCCCTTGTTTATTCGGCGGCTTGAGGGTCAGCAAGGCCCATCGAACAAATGAGTTTCGGCTCGCGCGGGCTATCCTGCTCGTCGATCACGCACAGGCGACCGTCCTCGCGCAGGTTCCGCGCCAGTTCCGCCAGCCGGTGATCGTCGATGCCGGCCCTGATGTGGCGGTTCAGCGTGTCGGTCGCCGTGGGATAAAGCGGATAGCGGTATATCTCTTCCAGGGCGCGGTCGATCTCGCGCACATAGGCGTCGGTGACGAACAAATCGCGCTGGTCGCCAAGGTGTTCCCGGTACCGTTTGAGCCGCTCGTACACTTTGAAGCGCACCCCGGACGGACGGCCCAGCGCCCCGCCCCAGGATTTTTCCTCGTCGAGAATGTGTTGCATCCCCCGCGCGGTTAGTTCGTGGTGCTGCTCGGTGCGCGGCAGGGCCGGCGTATCGGCGCGACACGCGGCGGCCTTGAGAATGGTGAACTGGGATTGCGTGACCGAGCGGCCCTGTTCGTCGATCCAGGCCAGGGCATCGTTGCCCTGCCCGGTGCGCAGATACACCAGCGCGCCCTTGGGCGCTTCCGGCGATGATGGGTGCGCCTTGGTGGCGTAAACGACATGGGGCAACGCCTCGATGCGGGCGGCCAGACCGGGATCGGCGTCGGTGGCGTTCTTCCAAATCTGATAGGCAAAGGACGCGAGATCGACCTCGGTATCGCCGTCATCGTCGAGGATGCCGTTTTTCTCGGTATAGAGATCGCGGATCAACTGCTCGTCCGGGTCATCGTCGAAGAAGGTTTCGTCCGAACCGACTACTTCCCGGTTTTCGATCAAACGCTGGCGCACGCGGGCGCGCAGCCGGATCAGCCGCTCCACTCCATCGGTGGGCACGAAGGAATAGCAGAGAATTTCGTCCGCCTGCTGGCCGATGCGATCCACGCGGCCGGCGCGCTGGATCAGGCGGATGATCGCCCAGGGCAGGTCGTAATTGACGACGATGGCGCAGTCCTGAAGGTTCTGCCCTTCCGAGAGCACGTCGGTGGCGATCAGAACGCGCAGTTCCTCCGCCCTCGCCCCCTCAGAGGAGAACAGAGGGCGCTTGTCGTTCGATTCCGGCGAGAAGCGCCAAGCCAATTCGGTCGGATCGATGCTCTCTCCCGTAGCCGCCTCGACCTGCCGGACGCCGCGCGCCGTCAGTTGCGCCTTGAGGTAGCGCGCGGTGTCGGCGAACTGGGTGAAGATCAGCAGCTTGTCCTTGCCGTGCTTTTGGGTGACGAGATGGACCAGTTCGGCCAGCTTGGCGTCCCGGTCGGGGTTCCAGTCGCCGCAAAATTTCAGCACCTCCAGCAGCGCCCCGGCGTCGGCCTTGAGCTGCTTCGCCAGATTTTTGACGAAGAAGCCGGCGGGCAACCACTTGAACCGGCTTTGCAAGGGGCCGGCATAAGCAGCGTAGACCTCGGCGGCGCGGGCGCGATAATCGGACTCGGCGCGCGATGGACGAGTGATGCCGGGCGCTTCCATCTCGCCGTTCCCGTCGTCCTCGTCGGCGAGACCGTTCAGCATATCCTCCGGGTCTTCGTCGCGGTAGCCGGTGTCGAGCAGTTCGGCCCCCTGTGCGCCCAAGGGGATATCCAGGCCGTTTTCGAGGGCGTGCAACACCACGCAATTGCGCAGGATGTGCCGCTCGATAGAGAGCAGAAAGACCGGCCCGGCCGATTCCAGCCGCTTGAACAGGTTGGTGCGGCAAAAACCCATCAACCGAGTGCCGGCGCGCGACAGACCGCCGATGACGCGCGCCTGTTCCGGCGTGGGAGTCAGCCCGGCCTTGAGATACTGGCCAAGACCGTAGCGCGGCAGACTCAACCCGTTGATGGCGGTCACCACCGGGTCCGAATAGAACCGGGCGTAAGCATCGCCGGGGTCGGCATCGTCGATGCGGAACTTCAGATTCCTGGGGATGCGCCTCGGGAAATAGGACTTGCCGCCGTCGGCGAACCGAAGATATTGGCCGCGCTCGTCTTCATGGGCGTAATGCTGCATGACGAAGCCGCGCGTGCGCCGCACCAGGTACAGCCGCATCAGATCGCGCCAGTCGTCCGCATCTTCGCTCTTCTCGAAAGCGGCCAGCGACCGCACCGGACACTGATGGCGGCGAATGAATTCGTGCTCGCCGCCGAGCCGGGCGATTAGCCTCTCCGGGCGGATGCCAAGATCGGCGTCCTGGCGCAGGAACAGGCCCAGTTGGGCCGAAAGGTCGAGATAGGTCTTGTTGTAGGGCGTGGCGGACAACAGGATGCACAGGCTGTCGTTGCGTTCGATGTAGTCGCGGATGACTTTCCAGCGTTTGCCTTCGCGGTTGCGCAGATTGTGGGATTCGTCGATCAACAGGATGCGGAAGCGGCGGGTCTTTTCCGGCAGCTCCTGAAGGGTTCTGGAAATCGACAGCACCTTGGCGCGCAACCGGTAGCGATGGACGTAATCCTCCCACATCGGCACCAGATTTTTGGGGCACAGAATGAGGGTTTCAAGATTGAAATCGTCCTCGAACAGCTTGGCCAGGGCCGTGGCCATCAGCGACTTGCCCAGACCCACCACGTCGCCGATCAACACGCCACCGCGCTTGTGCAGGTGTCGGGCCGCGATCTTGACCGCCGCGACCTGAAAATCGAACAGGATCTCGCCGAACACCGGGGGAATGCGGAACTCGGCCAGACCGGCCCGCGCTTCCTGGGCCAGGTGATAGGCCATTTTCAGATAGACGTGATAGGGCGGCACCCGTTTTTCGCCCGCCCAGCTCTCGTCGATGAGGTCGGCCAGTTCCCTGGAGATGTCGGGACACCAGCGGTCGCTCCAGCGCGCCTCGAACCAGTCGGCCAGCTTGATCGCGGCGTCCGAGTCGAGCACGTCGACGTTCAGCTCGCCCTGACCGGACAGTCCGGCCAGGGTCAGATTGCTGCTGCCGAGATAGCCGACGATGGGATTGATCGGGTCCCGCCGGAACAGCAGGTACAGCTTGGCGTGCAGCGGGTGACGCAGGTACACCTTGACGACCAGTTTCCCCGCGCGAAGCTGGCTGGCGAGTTGCCGCAGCACCGCCTCATCGGCGTTGCTCGGCACACCGGAAATCAACTGCTGGCGAAACTCCTCGGCGACATGGCGCTTTTCGCGGATGGTGGTTTGATTGTCGAGTCCCGGATCGTCTTTCCTGGCGAACAACGCCCGGCGCGCTTCACCCGAAGGGCTGACGTGCATCCCGACCAGCAGGCGGCAACATTGGCCCGTGCCACCCGACCAGCGGTCGACGTGACCCGCCAAATGTCGCCAGCCGCGCAGGCTGAAGTAACCGACGCAGAAATCGCCCCGCTCCGCGACTGCAAGGGTCTCTTGCAGCGCCGGCAGCAGCGCCTTCTCGATGTTATCGAAGATTCTCGGCATGGCGTTTCCCAGTCCCAAAGTGAAGCGCCAAAAAACCCAGACCTCATCCGAGGTCCGGTATGCATCGCCCGACCCAGCACGAAATTGACTGACCAGAACAGCGCGGTCAGCACCCAGAGCAGATAAGGTGATGGACGCTAGACAACCAATGCGTCAAGCATGATGGATGCATTATGATCCTTCTCGCTCGCGAATTGGCGGGCTATCGTGCCAAGCGACGATGAATTGCTCGGGGGTCATTGTGCGTTCGCGGCGGCTACCTTATCTCCAAGGCTTGCTGGTCGATTTCAGCGTTTGGGGCTTGTCGGCGTTTTGTCACCTCCAAAAGCAACCAAAATTTTTAGCGGCAGGCATCGGCGAGTAATTCCGGCGAGGTCATTTACTTGTTATGCACTCCAACTGATCGGTGCTACTCATGCCTCAAGGATAAACCACCTCTCTTTTCCCGGTGTCGGTGTCTATCGCGAACAAAACCACAGTTTGTTACCTTCGCTGTCGAGAAAACTCCCCACATGGAAACCATCATAGAGCTGGACTTCGTCGGCGATGGTGATTCCACGACTACGTAGGGCATCCTGTGTCGCCAAGGCATGATCGGTTTCAATGGTAACCCGAGGGTTGGGCGTCGTGGTGGGCGTATCCCAATCCGATTTCAGCATCAAAATAACTTGATCGAGCCACCAACCGACCTGCTCTGTCCCCTCATAGGCGGGCAGCAGTGCTAACTGCTGGCCGTAAAATCGATTGGCGCGATCCAGATCGCTGACTGCCAAAGCAATCACCTTGACGCGTCGAAAACCCAGTGGAGAAAGAAAATCACTCATCGTCTTGCCCTCCGGATCGGATAAATCTCTAATGGATTGGGTAGGCGGTGCCGTCAGTGGAACACCCGATATCAAAGCGCGGTGACGAGTTTGCCATGGCCCGGGAAATCTGGTCCTGAAATGCACAGGCTCTCAGCTTCTCCTGGAGTCCTCTACGAAAAGTGGGGTGCCTCTGATTGGGTCGTAATGGATAGCTTTGAAAGCGACGTGAGAGACGGCGAATTAATCGTTATGGCTTGGCGTAATTCACCATACCGCTGATGTCGACCACCACCACCGCTTCATCTCCGACGACCCAGGCATCATGGCCGGGCGGCAGGAAGGAGACCTCACCCGGCCCGAACTCCTGTTCGCTGCCGTCGTCCATCCGCACGCCGAGGCGACCGGAAACATGGTACTGGAGGTGGGGAGCCTCGCAGCTTGCGGTGTTCACCAAAGGCTTGACGCAGGTGGACCATTGCCACCCTGGCTGGAGGATCGCCCGGCCGAAGGTGACACCCCCCAACTCGATCAGCTTCAACTCACCTCGATCAAAGGCTCTCGTTTCGTCCGGATGGGAAAAGCTCTTTTGCTGCATTTGTGCCATGATTTTTCTCCTTTGCGAAAATAATGGCAACGCATGAGATAGGACAGCGCGGGTTGACAGTCTCTGTCCGATGGAACGGCCGAGGAATAAGGAAGAATAAAATTGGCCGCACCTAAAAAATTAATAGCATAAAAACCAAGTAATACAATCAATTTTGGCTCTATGAGATCTCCCGTGGAGACCACAAGATGTAGTGGTATGGCATCG
>JAPUDV010000105.1 GCA_027492875.1 Candidatus Competibacteraceae bacterium
GAGGGGCGACCTCTGGCACCGATGACAGATTTATGAAACATTCGGGCTAAAATAATTGTGAAGCGGAGTTGCCGCTGATCGCCAGCACCTGCGCGCCAGGCCCGTTGATCGTGAGATCGCCGTTGAGAGTGATCGACGCGGTCAGGAGGAGCGTTCCGCTCAAGCCGCTCTGGAACTGGATGGTGTTCTTGCCGCCCAAGGCGCCAGCGTCGAGCACAGCCTGCCGCAACGAACCCGCGCCGCTATTGCCGAGGTTGGTGACGGTAAAAGTCACGGCTCGCGCGGTGAGCGGGCCAGATAAAGCAATTAGGATCAATAATATGGATGAAGTTTTTGGTAACTTGGGGCGCAACACGGTACATTCTCCTAAATCGAGGCAAATGCGTGAAGTGACACATGAGTATGTACAATTGTACACGCGATGTTCGACATTCAGGCGATCAGGCCCTCAAACTGCAGGTCTGACCGACCGATTTGCCGGTTCATGAAAATACCCGAGGTGTGCGCCAGGATTTTTCGGGCGATCCGACTCGTCAAGTGCCAAACATCCCGCGCCCGGATTTTCTCAAAATGAAACTGCTCGGTGAATTGACCGATGACGGTTTCCACGAGGCGGCGGGTTCTCGTCAGTTGTTGGATGATCCAAGGCGTACGGGGATCGGTCATGTTCGCCCGCAAGGAGGTTTGCAAATCGATCCCCGTGGTCGCCCGTTCCGCCTGAAGACAGGCGCTCGGATATCCCTTGTCGCCAATGACCACGCCGCGAACGCCGTCCGTCAAATCCCAAAGCGCCTCGCGTTCATCACCGGAGGCGGGGTTCACCGTCCACGCCGTGATCACGCCATCCATCGAATGTGATCGTCAGGTGACCATTAAGACCATAATAATACTGATTTTTTTCAGAGAAATAGCCGAATTCGGCCACCTCGGGAAACAACCGGCATTGGCGATCACGGGTCAATACACACACGGGCGGGGGCAGCCATCGACGAGGTGAATAGGGTCCGTCGCCGCGCCCAAGCCGATCAGCAGGTGCTGATAACGCCACTGCTTGACCACCCAAAGGTTGGCTGCTTGCTGGGAAACGTGATTCGCGATCCGAGTTCCGGAAACCACGACGGCCGGTGGCGACCGAAGTATTTCCAGATGCCCACATCCGTATCCAAACCCAAAAACTCGCCGACCACTTCCAGGGTGATCACTTCACTATCGGTCAGCCGAGGAGCAAAGCCGCGCTGGCGTCAGCGGTGATCCCCCAGCAGGGCATTCAGGTGTTCTTCTACCCGGCAAAACACTGTGATGATAAAGTCCTCAAGCGGCATGGCGGACTCTCCGTGAGGTTGAGGTGGTTGGTTCCCCTCAGCTTAACTCGCATCGCCATGCTGCATCGGTCTGCCCCCATCTCTTCTCGAAAAGTCGAACATCGCGTAACGGAGCAAATTTGTCGGGAAATTAAGAGAAGGCTCTACCCGCTTTCAAGCCGACGGCGTTTCCTGGGTCGTCAGCCAGGCTTCGAAATCCACCGAAGTCTGGAAATCCAGCAACCCTTCCATCAGCGCCTCCGCCTGCTCCAGCGACAAACGGCGAATCCGTTGCTCGTGCGCGGCGGCCAGCGGCGCCCCGAACCGCCGCCGCAAAAGCCTCAGCGCCAGTTGTACACTTTCTTCCTGCCGGCCCTCCTGCCGGCCCTCCTGCCGGCCCTCGGCAAAGACTTCCTGATAAAAGCGGGTTTGTTTAAGATCGGTATCAATGAGTCCCAACATGGCTTGAATCTCCTCACGATTAAGCTGCGGTAACTTGTAGACCAAAATCGTCTCGACGAAATCCGCCACTTGCGCGGATGACCAGTCCGCCCAGGACGCCGTTCGCGCCCGTTGCAACAACTGCGTGGCTTGCGTCAGGCTGTCTTCCGGCTCGCTGACGATCAGTTGAATCAGCCCCACACCAGCGCCCGTCACCGGCCGGTCCCGAAAATCCTCCAGATACACGCGCTGGACTTCCGACAAACCCACCAGCGAACCGTAATGCCGGGCGTTCAGTCGCTCCTCGGCGCGGGTCGGATAGATCACCACCGCCCGCCAGGGATGCGGCGGCTGGTTCCGGTACAGATACAGCAGCAGTTCGGCAAAAAACCGCCCGTAAAACTCTGGATCCGGTTGCGCCTGCACTTCCACGAACACCACTGGCGCATCCGCTTGCGCGGGTGATGGAATCAGCACGCCATCCAGTCGAAAGGCCGTCTGTTTGATCTCTTCGGCGCGGAATTGATAGGCACCGGCAGCGGGCGCTTCCAGCCCGGCCAGCTCGAACACCAGCATCGGCGCGTGCTGGAACAAGCGGTAAAACAGGCTATCAGTTTTCATGCTCTTCGCTCTCTCGCATTCGCGTCAATCCGCCTCCTCCTCATAGATCACCAGCAATCCCTCGTTCAGCAGATCGAGCAGCAGTTGGCGGGCATCGGGCTGCTTCAGCGCCTCGCGCAGCCGCGCCGGAGTCAGCGTGCGATACCGGCACAGCAGCGGCGCCACAAACGCCACTGCCGGCCCCAACGCGAACTCCTGCCCATCCACGAACAGCACCGTCTCCCCTTCCGGCTCGGCGATGTAGTGAAAGCGCGAACCGGGGTTGCGCTCCAGCAAACCGCCGCCGCGCACCTGTTCCCGCAAATCGTCCTCGGTGTAGGGTTCCGTCTCCGGCTCGGCGCGAAAACCCGGCTTGGGCTCGCTCAAGTAGCGGCCGAACCAGATCGCAATGGTTTCATCGTCCAGGGCGATGGCTCGACGCAACAGATTCCGCACCTTGGCCAGCGCGGCGGGACCGATCTCGCCGGGATGGTCCTGTATGGTCAGATCGGGGTCGGTATAGCGCGCCTCGGGGTCGATACCATCCAGCAGGAACTCCAGAAAACCGCCGATCAGCTCTCGATGGCTGGGCGCGCGGAACCCGACCGAGTAGGTCAGACACGGCTCCAGCGCCACCCCGTAATGGGCGACGCGCGGCGGCAGGTATAGCAGATCGCCCGGCTCCAGCACCCACTCCTGTTCCGGGACAAACTCGCGCAGAATGCGCAACTCGGTATCGGGCAGGCAATTCCCCTCCGCCACCGGCCGATGGCTGATCTGCCAGCGCCGCCGCCCCTGCCCTTGCAGCAGGAATACATCGTAATCGTCCACATGCGGCCCGACCGTACCGGCCAGCGGTGCATAACTGATCATCAGGTCGTCGATGCGCCAGTCGGGGATAAAACGGAACGGCTCCAACAGCGCCGCCAGTTCCGAGGCGTGCTTCTCGACATCCTGCACCAGCAGGGTCCAATGACTGTCCGGCAGTCCGAGAAAATCGTCATCCGCGAACGGCCCGTGGCGCAGTTCCCACGGCTTTTCCCCGCCTCGCTCCAACACCAGCCGCGACTCCACGCCCTCCTCGCAGGCCAGCCCCGCCAGTTCCTCTGGCGTCAGCGGGTCCTGAAAACCCGGCCAGGCGCCACGCACCAGCAGCGGTTGTTTTTGCCAGTACTCGGCCAGAAATTGCGCCGGACTGAGTTCACCCAAGATCTTCGGCATCATGGCGGCTTCAGATCCGGCGTGCCTGGTCGGCGGCGTTGCCGGTATAGCCGGCCGGCGTCAACGCCAGCAGCCGTTGTTTGACTTCCTCGGGGATCGCCAGATCGGCGATAAAGGCGCGCAGCGTCTCGCGATCCACCCGTTGGCCTCGGGTCAGCGTCTTGAGTTGCTCGTAGGGCTGCTCGATGCCATGGCGACGCATCACGGTCTGGATCGGCTCGGCCAGCACTTCCCAGTTGGCATCCAGATCGGCGTCCAGCGCCACCGCGTTTACCGCCAGCTTGCCGATGCCCTTCAGGCAGGACTGATAGGCCACCAGCGAATGCGCCAGCCCGACCCCCAGCGTGCGCAGCACGGTCGAGTCGGTCAAATCCCGCTGCCAGCGCGATACCGGCAATTTGGCGGCCAGATGATCGAGCAGGGCGTTGGCCACCCCCAGATTGCCCTCGGCGTTCTCGAAGTCGATGGGGTTGACCTTGTGCGGCATGGTCGAGGAGCCGATTTCGCCGGCCACGGTTCGCTGACGAAAATAGCCGATGGCGATGTAACTCCACAGGTCGCGGCAGAAATCCAGCAACACAGTATTGGCGCGCATTACCGCGTGAAAGAACTCCGCCATGTAATCGTGCGGCTCGATCTGGATGGTGTAGGCATTCCAGTCCAGCCCCAAATCCTCGCTGACGAAGCGGCGAGCAAACTCCTCCCAGTCCAACTCCGGATAGGCGGCCAGATGGGCATTGTAGTTGCCGACCGCGCCGTTGATCTTGCCCAGCAGCGGCGCGGCCGCCAGTTGCGCCCGCTGGCGTTTGAGCCGATAGGCGACGTTGGCCATCTCCTTGCCGAGCGTGGTCGGCGAGGCTGGCTGGCCGTGGGTGCGGGCTAGCATCGGCCGGTCGGCGTGCTGGTGGGCGAGGCGGACGATGGCGTCAATGAGCTCGTCCAATCCCGGCAACAACACCTGGGTCCGTGCCTCGCGCAGCATCAGCCCATAGGACAGATTATTGATGTCCTCGGAGGTGCAGGCGAAGTGGATGAACTCGCTGACCGCCTCCAGTTCGGCGTTGCCGGCGATTTTCTCCTTGAGCAGATACTCGACCGCCTTCACGTCGTGGTTGGTGGTGCGCTCGATGTTCTTGACCCGCTGAGCGTCCGCTGGAGTGAAGTTTTCGACCAGCCCATCGAGGATATGAAGGGCGTGTTCGCTCAGCGGAGGCACCTCCGGGATGCCGGAATGCCGGGCCAGCGCTTGCAGCCAGCACACCTCCACCCGTATCCGATGGCGGATCAGGCCGTATTCGCTGAAGATCGGCCGCAGGTCGGCGGTTTTGTCGGCGTAGCGACCGTCGATGGGAGAAATCGCGGTCAGAGCGGAGAGTTCCATGAGTGGAGTCCTTCACAAAGCGATTGGGGTGACCATATTAAGCTGGCGGCATCCGCCACGCACACGTCAACGCCACGCCCGAAACATGACCGCGCCGAGAATGATCGTTCCCCCCACCAATGCCCAGACCCCTGGCGTCTCCCCCAGCAGCAGGAACACCCAGACCGGATTGAGCACCGGCTCGATCATCGGAATCAGAATGCCCTCGACTGCCCGGACATGGCGCAACGCCAGCGCGAACAGAATGTAGGGTAATCCCAATTGCAGCACGCCCAGCAGCGACAAACCGATCCAACCCGACAGATCGGGCATGGACTGAAACATGAACGGCAGACCGACCGCCCCCGCCAGCAGGTTGCCGAGTAACAAGGAGGACAGCGCGGAACCGTCTTTTTGCCGGCGCATGAACAAGGTCATCCAGCCGAAGCAGAAGCCATCGACCAGGGCGATGATGTTGCCCCAGTAGCCGGTCAGGGTCAGCTTATCCAAAAAGAACAGCACCATGCCGCCCATCATCACCAGCAGGATCAACCAGTCGCGGCGGCTGGCCCGTTCGCCCAGAAACCACGGGCTGAACAGGATGACGTAAACCGGCGCGGTGTATTGAAGCAAAACGGTGTTCGCCGCCGTGGTCATCTTGTTGGCGATCACGAACAGCACCACCGTGCCGGCGTAGGCTAGCGCTCCGCCGATCAGTTCGAACGACGGTGCAAACCGCAGTTCGCGGCGGAACGCCACACCGATCAGCGCCGCGCCGATCAAACTGCGCATCCCGGCGATGGCCACCGGGTTCCACTCGATCCATTTGATCAGCAGCCCGCCCGAACTCCACAGGATCGCCGCCGCCAGCAGCATCAGCACGGCGCGGTGATGGACGACGGTGGGCGCGGCCGTCGCCGGTAGCACCGCCGCCACCAGTTCCGGTTCGGGGATCAGCGGCGGCGCGGCAATCGGCGGCGGCTCGACGGCGACAATCGGCGATGCCGGCGCCGGCGGCGATTCGTTCAAACCGTCACTCCTCGACCGTCTGGCCACCCAGGTAGGCGTTGCGAATCTCGGGATTGGCCAACAGCGCCTCGGCGCGATCTTCCAGCACGATGCGACCGACTTCCATTACATAGCCGCGATGCGCTAGTTTCAATGCGGCGCGGGCATTCTGCTCGACCAGCACGATGGTGACCCCGGCCCCGTTGATCTCCCACAGGGTCTGGAAAATAACCTTCACCAGCAGCGGCGCCAGCCCAAGGCTCGGCTCGTCCAGCAGCAGGATCCGGGGGTTGGCCATCAACGCCCGGCCGATGGCCAGCATTTGCTGCTCACCACCGCTCAGGGTGCCGGCCAGTTGCTCGCGGCGCTGGGCCAGCACCGGAAACAATTCGTGAATCCATTGCAGGGTTTTGGTGGTCCGGGTTCGGTCAGCTTGGGTAAACGCCCCCAGATTCAGGTTTTCCTGAACGGTCAGGGTACCGAAAATGCGGCGACCTTCCGGCGCATGGGCGATCCCCATGCCGACCAGGCGATGCGCGGGCATTTTGTGGATCGGTTTGGACTCGAAGCGGATTTCGCCCCGCGAGGGACGCAACAGGCCGCTGATGGCATGCAGGGTGGTCGTTTTGCCAGCGCCGTTCGCGCCGAGAATGGCGACGATTTCGCCCTGGCGGACATGCAGGTCGATACCGTGCAACGCCTCGACGTTGCCGTAGCGGACATGCAGATTTTCGACTTCAAGCAACATGTCGCGAGTATCCGGCACGGATGCGTTTCATGACCATAAGCCCGCCAGCGAAAAAGCCACTGCGTCAAAGGGGATGGCGCGCACCTCGTCGTTTTCCTGATAAACGTGCTCCAGCGACCAATGCCCGTCGCGCAGCACGAACGCTTCCAGAGTATGCAACGCCGGATCGATCAGCCAGAGAAACGACACACCGTATTCGGCATAAATCGGCATCTTATCCGCCCGGTCGATTCGGGCCGTGCTCGGCGAGAGCACTTCGCACACCCAATCGGGCGGTAACGTGAAAAAGGCCGTTTCCGGCATGGCGGGCAGACGCTCCCGCCGCCAGCCAGCCAAATCGGGTACCAGAATGTGCGGGTCGAGGTGCAGTTCCGGTTCGTCCAGAATCCACCAGCCACCCGGACCGTCTCCGCGTCCTTTTTGGAATGGACCGACCAGTTCCTCGCCGAGGGCTGAGCTGGCGACAATGTGTTTCGGGGCAGGGCGCGGCTGCGTGATCAATTGACCGTGAATGATCTCGCCCACCAGATTTTCGGGCAGGTCGAGCAGGTCTTCGTAAGTCGCAAATTTGAGGACGGTTGCGGTCATGAGGACCTCAATGCCGATAATTTCATCCAGCAAGTCCGATTCAGCAATTCTTACTTGTATTAATAGGCCCTGGAAAGTGCTTAAGTTCTTTTAGTACCATTTCAAGGTTTGGATCTTCGAACAAAGCGGTAAGCCATTTCTTAAAGCAGTCGTAAATTGCTTCTAGTTGCTTTGTTTCGGAGTCACAGTTTACAACAACATCCGCCAAACATTTCTGAGCGATCAATAAAGTCCATTTGCTACCGTTACCTTTTTCACCTCGCAGAAGCACTCGGGTACGATGTTCCTGCGATTTCTCCCGTTCCGCGATTCGCTCGCGTCCACTCTTTAAAGTATCGAGAACATTACTTACAGAATAGTCTGGGTTTTCCTTTGGATCAGATGAAATCCGAAGCACAAGATCAATACCATCTCCCGGGCGCATCAAGGTCACCTTATGATCTGAAGGATCATACAAAAATCCTATAGCAATCGCTGGCGCCCAACCTTGTGTAATAAATTCAATTCCAATTTGACCCCATCTATCTACTACACATGGAAATGTAGGAGCATTGTCCTTGCGATAACGCCCTTCAAGAAAGGACCAATCGAACGTGAATAGTTTGTCAGCATACCGCCTCAACTGCTTCATAACTGCCGGCGCCTGTATAACTGCTCGGAGACCTGCAATGTTTAGCGGGGCGCCTGGACTTAGATCCTGTGTTGCCATAAACATAAGAAACTCCTTTAGCATCGGCGATGAATTTGAAATTTCCTCAAAACTCCGGTAAATATCTTCCCAGCAAACAGCCTTCTGCACAAATTCGGGTTGGAGATTACGTGCCTCGCGCACTTGCATTTGATTCGCCCCAACAAAGGTTAAAATACTGTCGCCTTGACTTTTGGCGAGTTTTGCGTAACGACGCAACTGATCAGGATTACAGGGAGAATCCCATTTATGTTCACAATACACAGTCTGCTGCTTGCCTCCATTCAATGAGGCGGTGACTTTAAGATCAGGAAAAACCGCCGGCTTTCCGTCTTCGGTACGTTCAGAGTTCTGAGTTAAAACATCGACTTCGGCTAATGTTACGGTACGGTCAAGCATTAGCGAGAGCCATGCTTCCGTTGCGCGTGGTTCCGTCTTCAGAATGTAAGCTATCGCTTCCGTGAGAAAATTCTCCCAAGGAGTATATCCGTCCCGAGGATGATATTTAAAAAGAGCGTTGAAGAGATTTGGAGATTCGTCAGTCATGGCTTGCCTCAGCT
>JAPUDV010000106.1:0-2196 GCA_027492875.1 Candidatus Competibacteraceae bacterium
CGAGAGGGGCGACCTCTGGCACCGATGACAGATTTATGAAACATTCGGGTTAGCTTGTGAGGCGTTTCAGGCAGTCCGCCCGGACCCCGTGTTCGACAAGGCTGCAAGCGGGGGCTACGACGAAGTATTGGCTTCCAGATCCAGCAGGCGATGCAAGCGATGTTGCGAGCGTTCCTGCCGGGCGGCTTCCTGGTCGAGTTCGCGCAACGTGGATTCGACGAAGGCGAGATGAACGTGGGCCGCCTGCCGGGCGGTTTCCGGATCGCGTTCCAACACGGCGTTCAGGATGGCCTGATGTTGGGAGTGAACCCGCGCATAACTGCTTTCACGGGTATAGAGCCGCTCCAGCGAACGACAGATATTGCTGAGCAGCAAATTAAACAGGCCACGCATCACATGGATCAGCGCCACGTTGTGAGAGGCATCGGCGATGGCGAGATGAAACCCCGCATCCACCACGGCGTCGTGCTCGGGGTTGCGTTGACCCTGCTGTATCTCCTCCAACGCGGCAAAGCGACAACGCAGGATTTCCCGGTCGGCATCGGTGGCGCGGAGCGCGGCGAAATAGGCCGCGACTTCTTCCAGGGCATGCCGCAACTCCAGCACGTCGAACATCGCCTTGGGATGATTTTTCAGCAGCTCGATCAAGGGATCGGTCAGCGCGGGCGCGATGACGTCGACGACAAAATTTCCCCCGCCCCGCCGGCTTTGCAAGAGACCTCGGGACTTTAGCGTCGTGATCGCCTCCCGCAGGGACGGGCGGGATACGTTCAGCTCCTGCGCCAATTCCCGTTCTGGAGGTAACCGTTCGCCGGGTTTGAGAACGCCTTCCAGGATCAACTGCTCGATCTGGCTGACGATGGCATCCGAGATTTTCGGGGGGTTAATCGTTTCGAATTGCATGACCTTGCCCAAGCGTTGAACTCAATATCATCACTCTTGTGTCACACGACGCTCGTTTTATTAGTACCAAAACATCACGACGAATGCACTGTTTGTGGCATCGCTATTAGCTTAGCAAAATTTTGGTCAGACCACATGACCAAATACTTGCAATCCAAAAAACAAGCTGCTATAAATTTGGTCAGACCACTTTACCAAAATGCCAATCCACGACTGGCCCGGTAACGGTGGATAAAACGAGAAGCCACCACCCCACCGCCGATCCGGTTCGAATCAGCGGCATGTAGGCGGCGCCAACCACCAAAGTCGGAGAAGGTATAACCATGCCCACCCGTCCCGAGAAGGTGTATTACTTCGGTACCTGTCTGATCGATCTATGTTATCCCCACGCTGGAATGTCCGGAATCGAACTGCTTCGACGAGAAGGCATCCAGGTCATCTATCCCCAGCAACAATCCTGCTGCGGTCAACCCGCCTACAATTCCGGTTTTCCCGAAGAAGCAAAAAAAGTTGCTAGACAGCAACTTAAAGCGTTCCCCAAGGATTATCCGATCATTATTCCGTCCGGCTCCTGCGGCGGGATGCTGAAACACCACTATCCCAAGCTGTTTGCCGATCAACCCGAAGCCGCCGAAGCGCAACGCTTCGCCAGCCGGGTGTTCGAGCTGAGCGAATTTTTGGTAAAGGTGCTTGAGGTCAAGCTCGAAGACCGGGGGCCGCCGATCAAGGTCACCTGGCATTCATCCTGTAGCGCGCTGCGCGAGATGCGGGTGATCGACTATTCCAAGGCGCTGCTCCGCCAGTTGCGGAATGTTGAACTGATCGAGTTGCAACGGGAGCGGGAATGCTGTGGCTTCGGTGGTTCCTTCTCGGTCAAGCTGCCCGAATTGTCTGCGGCGATGGTCGGCGACAAGGTTGCGGACATCGAGCAAACCGGAGCTTCCCTGCTGCTGTCCGGCGACTGCGGTTGCCTGATGAATATCGAAGGGGCGCTGAAGCACCGCCAGATTCCCATTCCCGCCCAGCACTTGGCTGAGTTCATCCTGGAGCGCGTCCATGGCTAATCCCGCCGTCGTCGATTTTCCCAGGAATTTCACCAAGGCGCTGAACGACCCGCAGTTACGCCGCAATCTTAGAGCCGCCATGGATACTCTGGGGCTGCGGCGCCGGACGCTGTTTTCCGACCCGGAAGCGGTGGCGGCCATTGGGGGGGCGCGCCCCCCCCACCCGCGGCGGGGGCCGGGGACTCGGACCCCAATTGGAGAACAAAACGGGCCGGAGTTGTCCCACAAA
>JAPUDV010000106.1:2206-33638 GCA_027492875.1 Candidatus Competibacteraceae bacterium
ACGCCGCAATGTTAGAGCCGCCTTGGTTACTGTGGGGCGGCGGCGCCGGAGGGTGTTTTCCGACCCGTAAGCGTTGGAGCATTTGCGGGTGCGCGGCGACGCCATCCGGCGGCGGGCGCTGAGCATGCTGCCGCAATTGCTCGAACAACTGGAGCGGAAGTGCACCGAGAATGGCATCCAGGTGCATTGGGCCGAGACCCCGGACGAAGCCAACCGGATTTGCCTGGAGATCATTCGGCGCCACCACGCCACCCGCGTCATCAAGGGTAAATCGATGGTGTCGGAGGAAATGCATCTCAATCATTTTCTGGACGAACACGGCATCGAGGCGCTGGAGACGGATCTTGGCGAGTACATCATCCAACTGGATCACGAAACGCCCTCGCACATCATCGTCCCCGCCATTCACAAAAATCGCGATCAAATCGCGCGGCTGTTTCACGAGAAGATCCCTAACACCCCGTACACCGAAGTGGTCGAGGAACTCAACGCCATCGCCCGGCAAGTCTTACGCGAAAAATTCTTCGCTGGGGAAGTCGGGGTCAGCGGAGTCAACTTCGCGGTCGCCGAAACGGGTACGTTGTGCCTGGTGGAAAACGAGGGGAACGGTCGCATGTGCACCACCGCGCCGCCGGTGCATATCGCCGTCATGGGGCTGGAAAAGGTGGTGGAACGCCTAGAGGACGTGCCGCCGCTGCTGCGCCTGCTGACCGGATCGGCTACCGGCCAGTTGATCACCACCTATTTCAACATGATCAGCTCGCCGCGCAAGCCGGACGAGAAGGATGGCCCCAAGGAAGTCCATTTGGTCCTGCTCGACAACGGCCGCTCCAAGATCTGGGCCGACCCGGAGCTGCGGCAAACCTTGAAGTGCATCCGTTGCGGCGCCTGTTTGAACCACTGCCCGGTGTACACCCGCCTCGGCGGCCACGCCTACGGCTATGTCTACCCCGGTCCCATCGGTTCGATCCTGACCCCGCAACTGGAAGGATTGGAAAACGCCGGCGCGATGGCGACCGCCTCCACCTTTTGCGGGGCTTGCGAGGAAGTTTGTCCGGTCAAGATTCCCATTACCGACATCCTACGTCGCCTGCGCAACGAATCCTACGCCAAGGAAAATTCCCCCAACGCTGTCAAGGGCCATGGTTATAAGCTCAGCTTGCTGGAGAGATCGACCTGGAGAAGCTGGGCGCTGACCAATGTGATGCCTTGGGCCAACGCCCTGAGCGCGAAGCTGCTGGGGCTAGTGAGTTCCCAATTACCCAAGCTACCCAAGGTGGGACTGTTGAAAAACTGGGGCCAGTCCAGAACGCTACCCAAGTTCGCCAGCAAGAGCCTGCATGTGCTCGCCAAAGAGAAGGGGCTAAACGATGAGTAACGCACGCGCCAACATTCTCGCCAGACTGCGGGCGGTAGCCCCGCAAGCCGATACTTCCATCCCCGAACCCGCCCCCACCGTGGAACTCAGCCGAAGCGACAAGGTAGCGCGCCTCAAACGGCTGATGGAAGCCATGCACGCCGAGGTGTACGTCACCGATAGAGGCAATTGGACCACCGTTCTCAAGGACGTACTGCGCCAGCGGTCGCTGAACGGTCTGTTGTATGCCCCGACTACGCCCATCGGAACCACGCTCTCGGAAACCTGGGAAAGCGATCTGCCACCGCTGGTCGGCTATGACCAGGTGGTGGAGCAGAGCAAGGAACGCCTGTTCGGCATCGACGCCGGCATCACCTCGACCAAGGGCGGTCTCGCCGACGTCGGCGCCTTGATCCTTTGGCCCACCCCGCACGAACCGCGCTTGATGTCGCTGGCGCCGGCGGTACACATCGCGGTGCTGGATGCCGCCAATATCCACGATTCCCTGGCCGATGCCATCGCTCGTGAACGCTGGCAAGACGGGATGCCGACCAATGCCTTGCTGATTTCCGGTCCGTCCAAGACCGCCGATATCGAATTGGTCCTGACCTTTGGCGTCCATGGCCCCAAGGAGTTGATCGTGCTGATTCTGGACGATTAACCCGCTTCACCCCTCTTAAGTTTCAAGCATGATTCCCACCTCTCTCCCGCTGGCCGGAGAGCGAGAAGTGAACAGTTACGCAAAAAATAGCGTGCTGCTTTGTCCAGCGCGCCCACCACCAAAACGAGGCTGAATAAAAATGTTATCGACGGCCCACGAGCACCTTCACCGCGACCTCCAACAATTCATCCCGGCAACACGCCTGATCAGCGACCCTTTACGTACCCTCGCTTATGGGACCGATGCCAGTCTGTACCGCCTGATTCCCCAACTGGTGGTACGGGTGGACAGCGAAGACGAGATGCGGCGCATTCTGGCGCTGGCGCATCAGCACGGAACGCCGGTAACCTTTCGCGCCGCCGGCACCAGCCTGTCCGGCCAGGCCGTCACCGACTCCGTTTTACTGCAATTGGGCGATGGCTGGCGAAACTGGCGGATCGGCGACGGCGCGGCGACCATCAGCTTGCAACCCGGCATCATCGGTGGCCACGCCAACCGCTATTTGGCCCCCTATCAGCGCAAGATCGGTCCCGATCCCGCTTCGATCAATGCGTGCCAAATCGGTGGCATTGCGGCGAACAACGCCAGCGGTATGTGTTGCGGCACTGCGCAAAACAGCTATAAGACCCTGAAAAGTATGCGTGTCATGCTGGCCGACGGCACGTTGCTGGACACCGGTGATCCCGCCAGCCGCGAGACCTTCAGCGCCAGTCACGGCGCGCTGCTGGCGCAACTCGCTGAACTGGGCCAGCGCACCCGTGCCGATGCGGCGCTGGCCGAGCGCATCCGCGCCAAGTTCAAAATCAAGAACACCTGCGGTTACAGCCTCAACGCCCTGGTGGACTACGAAGATCCCTTCGAAATCTTCCAACACCTGATGATCGGTTCCGAAGGCACGCTGGGCTTCATCGCCGAGATCACCTTTCACACGGTCGAGGAACATACGCATAAGGCCACGGCGCTGATGATCTTTCCCGACATCAAGACCGCTTGTGAAGCGGTGGCGGCGCTGAAAAGTCAGCCGGTGGCGGCGGTGGAATTGATGGATCGCGCCTCGCTGCGTTCGGTGGAGAATAAGGCCGGTATGCCGCCGTACTTCAAGGAACTGCCGGAAACCGCTGCCGCCCTGCTAGTGGAAACCCGGGCGCTGGATGCGACGACCCTGAACGCTCAGGTCGAAATCATTACCGCCACCATTGCCGGCACGCCAACCCTGCTCCCGTTCCAATTCACTGACCGACCGGAAGAATTCACCCAGTTGTGGGCGATCCGCCAAGGGTTGTTCCCCTCGGTCGGTTCAGCGCGGGCGACCGGCACCACTGTCATCATCGAGGATGTCGCGGTCCCCGTCCCCCAATTGGCGGCGATGACTCTGGATTTGCAGCGCTTGTTTGACCAGCATGGCTATACCGGCTCCATCATCTTCGGCCACGCGCTCGAAGGGAATTTGCACTTCGTCATCACCCCCGATTTTGCCAAGCCCGCCGAAACCGAACGCTACAAGAACTTCATGGACGATGTGTGCCACATGATCGTGGATCAATACGACGGCTCGCTGAAAGCCGAGCATGGCACCGGTCGCAATATCGCTCCCTTTGTTGAATTGGAATGGGGGCAGCAGGCTTACCAGTTGATGCGGGAAATCAAAGCGCTGTTTGATCCTCGTAACCTGCTTAATCCCGGCGTCATCCTCAACGACGATCCGGAAGCTCATCTGAAAAACATCAAGCCGATGGCCGCCGTCGATCCGTTGGTGGATAAGTGCATCGAGTGCGGCTTTTGCGAACCGAATTGTCCGTCCCGCGCCCTGACCCTGTCGCCGCGCCAGCGCATCGTCGGCTTGCGCGAGATGGCGCGCCTGCAAGCCGCCGGTGAAGATACCCGCCGGTTGCAAACCCTCAACGAGTCGTATCAATACCAGGGTCTGGAAACCTGTGCCGCCGACAGCCTGTGTTCGCTGACCTGTCCGGTCGGCATCAACACCGGCACGATGATGTTGAAGAAGCGTAGTCAACAGCGCGGTCAAACCGCGCAACGTGTCGGCAACTGGGTCGCAAACCACTTCTCCGGCGTGACCACGGCTACGCGTTTCAATCTGGCTGCCGCCAATCTCTCACACACGGTCTTTGGTTCCACGCTGCAAGGCGGGGTGACCGGGGCTATGCGTAAACTGTCCGGGAATCGGCTGCCGCTGTGGAATCGCTATATGCCTTCTGCTGGCGCAATGCCCAAGCCGGAGGCGAACGCCGCACCGGATCGTCCGCGTGTGGTCTATTTTCCCAGTTGCGCCAGTCGCACCATGGGTCCGGCCAAGGGCGATCCCGAATCGGACGCTTTACCGGTGAAAACCGTTGCTTTGTTGCGCAAGGCCGGATTCGAGGTCATCCTGCCCGAGGACAGCGGTTCGCTCTGCTGCGGTCAGCCCTTTGAAAGCAAAGGCTTGCCGGAACAGGCTGACGCCAAACGACGGGAAGTCGAGCAAGCTTTGCTCAAGGCCAGCCGCAACGGACAAGACCCGATTGTGTTCGATACCACGCCCTGCGTGTTTCGGGTCAAGAAAAATCAGGCACAAACCCTGCTCAAGTTGTACGACATCACGGAATTTCTGCACGACGTTGTACTGGAACGATTGACGATCCGCAAACGGATGGAAACGGTCGCCATTCATCCCACTTGCAGCAATATCAACATGGGCTTGCAGGCCAAGCTCAAAGCCATCGCCGAAGCTTGCGTGGAAAAAGTCATTGTCCCCGACCGGATTTCCTGCTGCGGCTGGGCCGGAGACAAGGGGTTCACCCACCCGGAATTGAACGCCAGCGCCTTGCGGGATTTGCCCGCAGCGCTGCCGGAGGACTGCACGTCCGGGTACTCCACCAGCCGCACCTGCGAAATCGGCCTGTCCCTGCACAGCGGGCGTTATTACCGCTCCATCGTCTATCTGGTCGATCGCTGCTCACAGCCGAATACCGGCTGATTCCTATTACTCTCAAATAGTTAAGGATACCCGCGCGGGTGGGTTAGGGGTCCTTTGTACCCGTAGTTCCCCCAACTGGGCTTTCAGGAAGAAAAAAGCACGGGAACCGGCTAATCATCACTTATAAAAGCTTTGGCGAAACCGCAACTTGCCCCGGTTCGTCTCCGCTCGTGCCCGGCTCTCGCCTGTCGTTCCATGGGCAGCGCGTGCATCTCTCCCGGCAATACGCCGGGGTTGGATGCTGTTCATTCATTTCAAACTCTTCACCAAAGGAGTTTCCCATGTCGTTAGGTTTGTTGGCGCTTGTCGCTTTCCTGCCTATCGCAGTCGCGCTGGTTTTAATGGCGGGAATGCGTTGGCCGGCGACCAGAGCAATGCCTCTGGCCTGGCTGGTGTGCGTACTCGGCGCACTATTCGCCTGGAATTTACCCATCGGCTACATCGCCGCCCTGTCCGTTCAGGGCGTCATCACAGCGGTCGGCATTCTGATCATCGTCTTCGGCGCGATCATCATCCTGTACACACTCAAATATTCGGGTGGCATGGAAACCATCCAGCACGGGATGCAGAATATTTCCGGTGACCGTCGCATTCAGGCCATTATCATCGGCTACATGTTTGCGGCCTTCATCGAGGGCGCTGCTGGTTTCGGCACGCCCGCTGCCCTGGCTGCACCGCTACTCTTGAGCCTTGGATTTCCACCCCTAGCCGCTGCAGTCATCTGCCTGGTGTTCAATTCCTTCCCGGTGACTTTCGGCGCGGTGGGCACACCGATTCTACTCGGTATGAAGTATCTCCAGCCTCTGGCTAAGACGGCGATCGCTTCCGGTGCTCCCGGCCTGAACTTCGGTTCCGGAGAGGAGTTCAACATGCTCCTCGGTCAGTGGGCTTCCGTGCTCCATTTCCCGATGATCTTCATCCTGCCGGTGTTCATGCTCGGGTTCATCACCCGCTTTTTCGGCCCGAACCGCGCTTGGACCGACGGTTTCAAGGCCTGGAAGTTTTGTATCTTCGCCGCCGTGTCTTTCTCGGTGCCGTACATGTTTTTCGCCTGGTTCGTCGGCCCCGAGTTCCCATCGCTGATTGGTGGTTTGGTGGGCCTCGGCATCATTATCGCTGGCGCCAGGAAGGGCTTCTGCGTTCCCAAGGAAACCTGGGATTTTGGGCATCATGACCAGTGGGACCCGGACTGGACGGGTGATATTCAGGGCTCCAGCACCACCGAGTTCACCAGCCACATGAGCCAGTTCAAAGCCTGGCTGCCCTACATCCTGATCGGTCTAATCCTGGTATTGACCCGGATTCCCGATCTGGGTCTCAAGGGCTGGCTCGCCGCGCAGAAGATCAGCTTCAGCAATATCCTGGGCTATCAGAGCGTCAGCGGCGCCATCGACTATCTGTATTTGCCCGGCACCATTCCGTTCATGTTGGTGGCACTCCTGACTATTCTGATCCATGGCATGAGCGGCGAAGCGGTACGGAAAGCCTGGGGTGAATCCATCGTCAAGATGAAGAATCCATCGATCGCCCTGTTCTTTGCCGTGGCGCTGGTCGCGATCTTTCGCGGTTCCGGCATCGCTGACCCGCTCTTGAATCCCAACGCCTATCCATCCATGCCGCTGGCCATGGCTAAGGCAGTGGCGGGTCTCGCCGGCAACGCCTGGCCGATGGTGGCTTCCTACGTGGGTGGTCTGGGGGCATTTATTACCGGCTCCAACACCGTGTCCGATCTGCTGTTCGCCGAGTTCCAGTGGGGTGTCGCGGCCCAGCTTGAGTTACCCCGCCAGATCATTGTGGCGGCTCAAGCGGCGGGCGGCGCCATGGGCAACATGGTTTGCATCCACAACATCGTGGCGGTGTGCGCGGTGGTCGGTCTCTCGGGTCGGGAAGGGATTATCCTGCGGCGCACCGTGTGGCCGTTCCTGCTGTACGGCATCGTGGTCGGCATCCTGGCCAGCCTGATGTCCTTCGTGTTCTTCCCCAACTTGTTCTAGGGCGGGCAAGACAATCAGTCGCCAGGGATCGGCGGCTGATCCTTGGGTGCGGGTTCGATTAAGCAATCCGATCCTCATACAAACACCCAAGCGCTGGGATGTTTTGCAAAGCCAATCTTCGGATAGTAGCTGGAGGCATTGGGAGCGGCGAGCAAGATCAATTTGCACTTCGATCCCAGCAGCGCCCTGGTTTTCCGGATCAGTTCCCGACCGATTCCTTGTCTTTGGTAACCGGCGTCAACTGCAAGATCGGAGAGATAGCAGCAGTAGCTGAAGTCGGTGACGGAGCGCGCCACGCCCACCAGTCGATCTCCTTCCCATGCGGTCACGGTCAGGTCCGCATTGGCGAGCATTGCCGCGATGCACTCGGGATCATCGACCGGTCGCCGTTCGGCCAAGGTCGAGCGCCGCAAGATATCGATGAACTCATCCGCCAGCAGCGCGCGCGAGGTTGAATAGTCGATCATGATTTTTCGCTCAAGAGACACCGGTCCCTTAGAACCCGTACAAAAACGCCTCTCGCCCCGTGGGAGAAGGGTCGGGGGCGAGGGTTGTTTCTCGACGCATCGAGAGGCTGTACAAAAACGCCTCGTAAGCCCGGCGTCTGGACGGAAGCCCCAGCCGGGCAGCGCGACTTTCAGCGCAAGCAAGTCTTGGCGTTGGCGACGATTACCCATGCTCGGCGGCACAAAATCGACTTTTCCTCGGTGGGCTTTAATGACTTCCATGGCGGCGCTCCGGCATCGCCGCAGGCCCTCGACGACCAGGGTGTTGACATCGGGTCATGCTCACCACTGCATCAGCCGCTGAATTTCCTTGGCGCTCCAGCGCATCGCCCGGCTTTGGATCTGGCCAAGCGCCAGTAGCAGGGCGACGGCAGCGTCCGGATGAGCCTCCCGCAATTGGCTGAAATCAGCACGGTTTAGCACCAGCAGTTCGCTGGGCTTCATCGCCATCGCTTCGGCGGTGCGCGGGCCAGGGTCGAGGAACGCAACTTCTCCGAACAGGGTGCCCGGTCCGAAAATAGCCAGTCGCTTGTGGCGATCGGCGGTGACGGGGATGCGGATATCCACCCGGCCCCGCAGGAGCAAATACAGTTCGGCGCCGGAATCGCCCGCCGAGAACAGATTTTCGCCGCGAGCCAGTTCGCGCGGCCGCAGCACCGCCGCCAAGGCGGCGATTTCCTCTGGCTTCATGTCCCGGCACAAATCCAGCTCTCGCAAGGGAATGCGCCGCTCTATGACGGTCGACGCGTACCCCATCGCGTACAACAGAGCGTTCTCGGCATATTCCAGAGCTTGATCGGTACCGGGAAAGGTCCGCACGTTGATCCGCCGGTCGCTCAGGCTGAGCCGGCGCAGGGTGCGCTCGACCGAAGGTCCCAGCCCCAGATCCTCGTGAACCTCGCAAAACAGCAACTCGCCGCCGTGCGTGCCCAGGCGCGCGGCGATCTGTTGCAGCAGGCGCACGCTGGACAGGTCGATGTGCAGCACCCGGCGCAGGTGCAGGATGATCCAGGCGTGCCGGTCGATGTCCGGCAACATCTGCTCGAACAATTGGTCGGCCTTGGCGAAAAACAGGTTGCCGCGCAGTTCGTACAGCACGATGCGATCGCCGTGGCGGGCCAGCAGCGCAGCCTGCTCGGTCGGCCGTTGCCTCACCGAGGGGCGCTCGGTGGCGGTCGTCCGCCGGTGGATGATCGGCAGGCGGCTTTGCTGGCGGATGAACAGCAGGATGGCGATGGCCAGACCCGCCAGCACCGCCATCATCAAGTCGTAGCCGACGGTGATGCCGGCGACCAGCAGGGCGACCGCCGCGTCCAGACGGGTGCGGCGGCGGCGGGCCCAGGCCACGATATCCCACTCCAGCAGGTTGAGCGCCGAGGCAATGATGATGCCGGCCAGCGCACTGGTCGGCAGCCATTGGCCGAGCGGGCCGGCGAACGACAGCATCGTCAGCAGGAGCAGGCCGGCGGCCAGCGCGGCCCAGCGGCGGGCGCCGGCGCGGATGGCGGTGGTGGTCCCGCCCACACTGGCCGCGCCGGCCATGCCCCCGGTCAAACCGATGGCGATCTGGCCGATGCTTTGGGCCAGCAGCTCGCGCCGGGCGTTATGGCGCAGCCCGGTGGCGGTGTCGGCCAGCATCGAGGTGAGCAGGGTGTTGAGCGACGACAGCACCGCCAGGGCGAAGGCGGCGTGCAGGATCAGCGGCCAGGGCAGGGTGGGCCAGGTCGCGAACTGATCGATGGCCACATGAAATTCCGACAGCCTGGGCAAGGCGCCGATAACCCAGTGCTTCGGCACGGCTGGCGGGCTGGCAATGTAGAGAATGATTTGATAGAACGCGGTGCCGCCGAACAGGCCGGCAATGGGTCCGGGTACGTCCGGCAGATAGCGCGGAGCGTAGCGGACGGCGCAGAACGCCACCACCGTGGTGGCCATCGGCAGCCAGTACCATTGGGTCCACAGTCCGCCGTAGCTGATGCCGAGCAGGGGTTTGACTTGCGACAGGATCAGCAGCAGGCCGGTCCCGGTGGTCAGGCCGGCGATGACCGGATAGGGAATGAATTTCATCAACCGGCCGCCGCCGGCCAGCGCGATCAGCAGTTGGAGCAATCCGGCGAGCACGGTAACGGCGAACAGGGCCGACACGATGCCGTCCTGCGGGATGCCCGAGCTGACGAGGAGCATCGCCGTGCCGCTCAACAACGCCATGCTGGCGCCGGTCGGGCCGCTGATCAGGCCCACCGTGCCGCCGCCGGCGCCGGAGATCAACAACAGGCCGATGGCGCCGAACAAACCGGCCAGCGCGCCCGGCGCGGCGCCGAGGTAGGGGGCGAACACGGTCACCCCGAAGGCGGTGGCCTGCGGCAGTACCACGGCGGCGGCGATCAGCCCGCCCCGCAGGTCGGAGAGGAGAGCGGAACGAATGTTCATTGAGGTGTGCTGTTCAAGTTGCGGGTGCCATGGATCAAGACTGGGGCGGCCGGATGTCCTGCCCAGCGGCTTGCCGCAGGTCGCCGGAGCCGGCGTTCGGGTGGTTCAGCCACCGTTCCAGCACCTCGGCCACGGCGCCGAACGACACGGGTTTGGCGATGTAGTCGTTCATGCCGGCCGCCAGGCATTTTTCCCGGTCGCCGACCATGGCGTTGGCGGTCATGGCGATGACGGGAATGCCGGGATCGCGCACGCCCATCGCCGGGTCCCTGAGCCGGCGGGTGGCTTCATAGCCGTCCATTTCGGGCATCTGGCAGTCCATCAGCACCAGATCGTAGGGGAGGCCGCACAGGGCCGCGAGCGCCTCCTGCCCGTTGGCTACCGCGTCGGCGCGATAGCCGAGTTTCTTGAGGATGGCCAGGGCGATGGCCTGATTGGTGCGGTTGTCCTCGGCCAACAGAATGCGGGCACGGCGCTTGTGGGTTTCGGCCACGGTATGGCGGGTGATTAGCCCGCCCGCCGCCGGCTGGCTTTGGAGCGCGCGCCCGAGCGCCAGGGCCAGACAGTCGCGCAGGTGATCGCGGCGGACGGGTTTGGCGAGATAGCCGGCGAAACCGAGCGCTTCGAGCCGCTTGGCGTCGCCGCGCTGTCCCAGCGACGTCATCATGATCAGGCGCGCGTCTTGCAGCCCCGGATCGGTTTTGATCCGCCGACCGAGGGTTTCCCCGTCCATGTCGGGCATCTGCATGTCGAGCAGGGCCACTTGGTAAGGCTGACCGTCGCGGGCGGCCTGACGCAGGACGGCCAGCGCGCGGTCGCCGTCGGGCGCTTCCCCGTGCCGGCAGCCCCACGATTCCAGCAACAGGGTGACCAACAGGCGGTTGGTTTGATGATCGTCCACCACCAGCACGCGCGCGCCACTCAGTTCCGCCGGCGTTTCGACCGTCGGAGGATCGGGCTGTTTCTCGAACACGGCGGTGAACCAGAAGGTGGAGCCCTGGCCCGGCGCGCTGTCCGCGCCCGTTTTACCCCCCATCAATTCGGCCAGTTGTCGGCAAATGGCCAGACCCAGCCCGGTGCCGCCGTATTTGCGGGAGGTGGAACCGTCCACCTGCTCGAACGGAGTGAACAGCTTGTCCAGGCGGTCGGCGGGAATGCCGATGCCGGTGTCGGCTACCGAGAACAGCACCGTGACCGAATGCAGGTCTTCGCGTTCCAGTCCGGCGCGGATGATCACTTCGCCGTGGTCGGTGAACTTGATGGCGTTGCCCGTCAGGTTGACCAGGATCTGCCGGAGTCGGCCGGGATCGCCTCGCAACAGGGGTGGAATGTCCGGCGCCAGCAGGCAGGTCAGCTCCAGATCCTTATCCTGGGCCTTTATCGCCAGCATTTCGGCGGTGTCTTCCAGGGTGGCGCGCAGGTCGAAGTCGAGCGCTTCCAGATCCAGTTTGCGGGCTTCGATCTTGGAGAAATCCAGAATGTCGTTGAGCAGGGCCAACAGCGCCTCGCCGCTGGCGCGCACGATCTCGGCGTAGCGGTGCTGCTCGGGCGTCAGATCCGTGTCCAGCAGCAGGCCGGTCATGCCGATCACGCCGTTCATCGGCGTGCGGATCTCGTGGCTCATGTTGGCCAGAAACTCGCTCTTGGCCGTGCTGGCCAGTGCCGCCTTCTCGGTCATGGCGTTGGCGTGGGTGATGGCCTGCTCCAGTTCGCGGTTGGCCGCGCGCAGTTCCTCCTCGGCGTGCTTGCGGTCGGTGATGTCCTGAATCTGCGAAATGAAATGCAGGGGCTGGCCCTGCTTGTCCCGCACCAGCGAAACCGTCAGCTCGCCCCAGATCACATGTCCCCGCCGGTGGACGTAGCGCTTTTCCAGCGTGTAGGACTTGAGGTCACCGTCCAGGAGCCGCTGTACCAGGGCGAGGTCGGGAGTGAGGTCCTCGGGGTGGGTGATGGACTGGAAATCGATCGCCACCAGTTCGGTTTCGCGGTAGCCGAGCATCCGGCAGACGCAGTCGTTCACCCGAAGGAACCGCCCTTGCGGCGAGACCAGCGCCATCCCGATGCCCGAGTTTTCGAAAGCCAAACGGAAGCGTTCCTCGCTCTCGCGCAGCGCCGCCGTGCGGGTTTGGATTTCCTGTTCCAACGCGATCCGGCTGTTGAGAAAATGGGCGACCGTCGTCCGGCAGGCCAGCCAAATCCCCAGCGCGAGAGCGGTCACGCAGGCGGCGCGGACCGCTTGGACCGGCAGACCGGTGGCCGCGCGGAAAGTCTCCTCATCGGGCAGATCGGCCAAGCCGTAGGCCAGCAGCGCCAGCCCCGCCAGATACAGAGGCCAGCACGGCGGTTCGGCGTCGCGTCCTGCTCGCAGGAGCGCCAGGCTGGCCAGCAGGCCACCCGGCAGCCCCAGAGCGTAGCGGCAGGTGGTGTGGAAGACGTCCAGCCCGCCCAGCGCGCCCAAACCCGTCAGACCGAGCAGGGGCCAGTAAATCCACGGCCCCGGCAACCGGCCACCGAGCGCCCGCCCGCCCCGGCGACCGAATTCGAGCAGCGGTAGAAACGATACCGCCAGCAGGATCGACAGGAAGATCTGGAAGGCCGGCGAAACGTCCGCGCCGAACGTCCGCGAGTCCAGCCACTCATGGGCGCCGTGCAGCAGTCCGAACCAGCCGAGCAGGGACCACGGCAGATTCCCCGCCCCGCGCTGGGCCGGCGACCCCAGCAGGACCGCCACGAGCAGGAACGAAAAACTGCTGACCAAGGACAGGGAATCGAGGTGTTCGGACATGTTCGGATGCACGGTTTTGCAAGTGTCCATCATGCCATGAAACCAGCGGTTTGGGGTTTACGGTGGATCAAGTGATTTCTATTTGGTTATAAATAAATAAATTTATATTTCTTTTTGATCGGGTCATTCTGCCTTAAGCTGATTGTCCAAACCTAGCGAAATACTCGGGAATTCGATGAAATCTCCCGACCGCGACTCCCATCCGCTCAACCCCGACAGGATCGATCCCGATGAAGGCCAGCGACAAGTACACCGCGGAGACGATTACGGAAATCCGCGCCTGGGCATCCAATCTGTTTTCCTTCAAGACCACCCGCAGCCAGTCCTACCGCTTTATCGCCGGCCAGTTCGCCCGGCTGGGCGTCGAGGATGACCACGGCAATCTGGTCTGGCGGGCGTATTCGATCTGCTCTGCGCCCTACGACGATTTTCTGGAGTTCTACTCCATCGTCGTGTCCGACGGCGCCTTTACTTCCCGGCTGTCGCAATTGAAGGTCGGCGATCAGGTTCTGGTGGAGAAGCGCAACTATGGCTATCTGACCACCGATCGCTTCGAGCGCGGTCGGGATCTGTGGCTGCTGTCCACCGGTACCGGGTTGGCGCCGTTCCTGTCCATCCTGCAGGAGTTCGATCCCTGGGAGCATTACGAAAATATCGTGTTGGTCCACAGCGTGCGCTACCGCCACGAACTGGCCTATGAGGAGTTCATCCATTCGTTCAAGGAAAACGAACTGTTCGCCGGGCACGCTCACAAGCTGAAGTACGTCCAGGTGGTGACCCGCGATCAGGCCGAGCGCTCGACGCTCAACGGCCGCATCACCCGCCTGCTGGGCAACGGCGAGCTGGAAGCGCACGTCGGCCTGCCGATCGACCCGGAACGCTCCCGGGTCATGATCTGCGGCAATCCCGACATGGTGCAGGAAACCCGCGACCTGCTGACCGGGCGCGGTCTGACCCTGAGCCTGCGCGGCAAGCCGGGCAATCTGGCGGTGGAAAATTACTGGTAATCAAACGGACTGATGGGTTGTGGAAACGGGCTGAGAGGCTGCCACAAGAAACGCCCCTCTCCCCTATGTTTAGCGGGAGAAGCTGGGGTTGGAGGGCTTACACCACTACCCTCATGAACGTCCTGTTCCTTTGTACCGGTAATTCCTGCCGCTCGATCCTGGGCGAAGCCACCTTCAATCATCTCGCGCCGCCGGGTTGGAAGGCCCTGAGCGCCGGGAGCCCCACCCGAGCGGCCAGGTTTATCCACGTTCGCTGGCCCTACTGGCGCGTGAGGGCATTTCCACCGAGGGTTATCACAGCAAATCCTGGGACGATCTGCCGCTGTCGCCGGATATCGTGATTACGGTTTGCTCCAGCGCGGCGGGTGAAATCCACCCAGCGCGGCGCCATCGCGACGATTTGCCTGGGTCGAATTCAATCGCACGGAAGTACGAACGGACACTTGCAAGTATTCTGAATCGGTGATACATATTGACATGCGAATATGCGGATTAACAAGTCTCATGCCCCATGCTCACCGGTTTTTCCAAGCCTTGGCCGATACCACGCGGCTGCGCTGCCTGATGTTGATGGTGGCGGAAGGCGAAGTCTGCGTCTGCGAAATGGCCCACGCCCTGGGCGAAATCCAACCCAAGGTGTCGCGCCATCTGGCGGCGCTGCGCGCGGCCGGTTTCGTTCTCGATCGCCGGGAAGCCCAGTGGATGTACTACCGCCTGCATCCCGACCTTCCCGACTGGATGCGGGAGGTTCTCTTGACCTGCCGGCGGACGCTGGCCGGGCAAACCCCGTTTTGCGCCGACCGCGCCGCGCTGGCGGACATGCCCAATCGGCCCCAGCGGCGCTGCGCGGCCTGAACGAGGAGTTCCGCCATGGCCACGCTGTCCGCCTCCCCCACATCGACGAATGCGTTCGCCGACGCGCTGAATCGGCTACGCGCCACGGCGCAGGATTACCCAACCGAATTCAAAGGGCTGGGCGGCATCGTCGCCGTGTTCCTGCTGGTCTTTTTCATGCCGGTGGGCGCGGCGCGTTTCGACAACGCCGTGCTGGAAGGACTGGCGCTGCTCCATGGGTACGCTCGCGAGCATGTGATGCTCTGCCTGGTACCGGCTTTCTTCATTGCCGGAGCCATCGCGGTGTTTATCAGCCAGAACGCCGTTATGAAATATCTCGGTCCCGCCGCCCACAAGGTCGCCGCTTATGGCGTCGCCTCGGTGTCCGGCTCGATCTTGGCGGTGTGCTCCTGCACCGTGCTGCCTTTGTTCGGCGGCATCTATCGGCGCGGCGCGGGACTCGGCCCAGCCATTGCGTTTCTCTATTCCGGCCCAGCGATCAACGTGCTGGCCATCGTGCTGACCGCCAAGATTCTCGGCGTGGAACTGGGCGTGGCGCGGGCGGTGGGCGCAGTGAGTTTCGCGCTGGTGATCGGGCTGATCATGCACTGGATTTACCGCCGCGAGGAGCAAACGCGGGCGGCGAATCAGCAAGGGTTTGCGCCGGGTGCTGACCAAGGCCGACCGCTGGGCGACACCGCCGTGTTTTTCGCCTTGCAGGTGGCGGTGTTGGTGTTCGCCAACTGGGCGCCGGCCAGCGCCGAGGACAGCGCGGTGTGGCACACGATCTTCGCCTGGAAGTGGCCGCTGACCGCACTGGCGGGTCTGGGCTTGGCTGGATTGCTGGTCTGGCGCTGGCAGTGGCGTTGGCCACCGTTGGCCGCAACCGCCGCCGTCGTCGCCGTCTTGTCGATACTGATTCCGCGACATCCCGAACTGGCGTTCAGCGCTGGCTTGATCGGTTTGACCTTGGCGGCCGCGACGCAACCGGGCGACGGTGAGGAATGGCTAAGCCAGACCTGGAGCTTCGCCAAGCTGATTCTGCCGTTGCTGCTGGGCGGGGTGCTGTTGGCCGGATTCCTGCTAGGGCGACCCGGTCACGAAGGCATCATTCCGTCAGAATGGGTCGGCGCGGCGGTGGGCGGTAATTCGCTGACGGCCAATTTCCTATCCGCGTTGGTGGGGGCGTTCATGTATTTCGCCACCCTGACCGAAGTACCCATTTTACAGGGGCTCATCGGCGCGGGGATGGGCAAGGGGCCAGCGCTGGCGCTGCTGCTGGCCGGGCCGGCGCTGTCCTTGCCGAGCATGCTGGTCATTCGCGGCATTCTCGGCACCGAAAAGACCTTGGTTTATTGCGCGCTGGTGGTGGTCATGGCGACCCTCTCCGGCGCGGTATTCGGTACCTTCTATCCATAAAGGAGTGAAACGCATGATCAAGTTGCAAGTTCTCGGTAGCGGTTGCGCGAAATGCGCCACCCTCGGCCAGCATGCCACCGATGCCGCTCGAGCGCTGGGCTTGGATTATGAGTTGGAGAAAGTGACCGATATCAACGCCATCATCGACGCCGGGGTGATGACCACGCCGGCGCTGGCGGTGAACGGGGAGATTAAGAGCACCGGCAAGGTGTTGTCGGTGGAAGAGATCAAGAAGCTGTTAATCGCCTGAGTCCGCTTGCCCGGTCGAGGTCGCGAACCGCCCCGCGCGCACCGACCACGGCGGGATCGGGGGCCGGGTGATTTTCATGAGCGTTCGACGCCCGGCGGCAACTGCCTGGGGGCGACGATGCGCCAGCGCTTGTCCCGACCGGTTTCTCCAGCCAGCAAGGTGACCTGATTTTTCGCCACCCCGAACAGTTCGGCCAGAAAGGCGCGCAAATGCGCGTTGGCCCGGCCGTCCACCGGCGGAGCGGTGATGCGGACCCGGAAGCGGTCTTCCTTCAATCCCATCCATTCGTCGCGGCTGGCGCGGGGTTGTGCCCGTACCCGTAGGAGCAGATCGGGACCTTCCCAGCAATACCCGCCAGCGTTCATCGCCTCAACGCAACCCGCTCCACATCCCCAGAAAATCCTGGAGCAGCAGGCTAACGAAAATCAGCGCCACCACCACCAGCATCGGCGACAGATCCACCCCGGAAACCGGCGGAACCAGCCGGCGGGCAGGACGCAGCAGCGGCGCGGTCAATTGCGCCAGCACCCGCGCCGCCGGGTGGTGGGGATCGGGGTTGATCCAGCTCAGCACCACCTGGATGATCACGCCCCACAGGTAGATGTTGATCAACAGCTTGAGCAGTTCCATCACCGTGAGCAGCAGTACGCCGCCGACGCCGGGGGACTGCCCGAACAGCGCGGTCACCAGCATGACTTCGATCAGTTGCAGCACGAACGCCAGCACCACCGAGGCCAGATCCAGCCCCCGGTAGCCAGGCACGAACCGACGCAACGGCAGCAGCAACGGATTGGTGATGCGCACCAGGAACTGCACCAACGGGTTGTAGAAGTCGGCGCGCACGCATTGCAGCAGGAAGCGCAACATCACCGCCAGGATATAAAAACCGGAAACGGTCTGGATCAGGAAAACGGTGGCGGTCACGGTTGCCCTCCAAGCAGGTCGCCCAGCTCTTCGGAGCGGCGGCGAGCCGCTTCCAGCGCCTTGGCCACCACGGCGTCCAGTTCTTCGGTCAGCAGCTCCGGTGCTTCCAGGATCGCCAGCGAGGCAGCCAGTGAGCGGGCGATCAGGTTATCGAGATTTTCGTCCTTGAAGACGCTGATCGCCCGCTCGGTGGTGCCGCCCGGCGACGTGACCCGGGCGCGCAGCGCGGCTGGATTCTCGGGGCTTTCCAGCGCCATCTTGGCGGCGCCAAAGGCGGTTTGCAGGGTCAGCAGCCGCGCGACCTCGGGGTCCAGGCCCAGTTGGACACCAATTTTTTCCAGCGCCTCCATCAGCAGAAAAAAGTAGGCCGGCCCGCTACCGGACAGCGCGGTGACCGCATCCAGCATCCGCTCCTGCTCCACCCAGACCGTCAGCCCGACCGAGCGCATGATCGATTCCGCCAGTTGGCGCTGCCCGTCGTTCACCTGGGGGTTGGCGAACAGCGCGGTGGCGCCGCTGCCGACCAGCGCCGGCGTGTTGGGCATGGTGCGGACGATGGCGGCCTCGCCGCCCAGCCAGCGGCGGATATCCGGCTCGCGCACGCCGGCGGCGATGGAGATCACCAACGGTCGGCGCGCTTGAACGATATCGGCCAACTCCTCGGCGACCGGACACAGCACCTGCGGCTTGACCGCCAGGACGATCACCTCCGACCGGGCGGCGATATCGCGGTTGCCGGCGCCGGTGTGGACGCCGAAGCGACCGCGCAGCAGCTCCCGGTGGCCGGCGTCGGGTTCGGCCACCCAGATGTGATCGGGATCGCCGCCGCTGGCGAGTAGCCCGCCGATCAGGCTGCGGGCCATGTTGCCGCCACCGATGAAGCCTATGGGGATGTCTTTCATCTCCACCTCGTATTGGGAATGTTCGTGGCGCCCGAACTTCTGGCGGGCGCCGGTTCACGATGGCGCGGGAACCACCTCATTGCCCGCCGCTCAACAGCCGGGCAACCTGTTCGCTGATGCTGGCAAGGCGGTTGTCGTTCCGGTAGGACTCGTAGACCCGCCGTTTCCGGTCGGGGTCGAGTTGCTGGTAGAACGCATGGGTTCCCGGCAGGTTTTCGCGCAGGGCTCGCTCGAAAGCCGCCTGATCCAGCCCCGCGGCCAGCCGGTCGGATGCATCGTCGACCGATGTCCTCTCCGGCGTCGGCGCGGGCTGGGGCTGGCCGATCACCAGCGTCACGGCTTGTCGCTTGGCTTCCTCCTCGATCTCACGCAGATAATCGTCCGCTCCGAGCAACAGCGGGACGAGCAGCAACAAGCCAGCTACGCAGCCGCGCGGGACGGCGAGCCGAGGAGCAGTTGATGGCATGGTCGTTTTCTCGGGCCTTGAAGCGGTTGCCGGAGTCGTTATCCGGGCATCTCGGACGGTTGCCGCCGCTAGCATACTGCAAAGCCGTCGTTCAAGGGCGGGGGCCGAACAGCGCGGTGCCGACGCGGACCAGCGTCGCGCCTTCGGCGACGGCGGCCTCCAGATCGTCGGACATGCCGGCGGACAATGTGTCCAGTACCAGCCCGGCGGCAACCAGCCGTTCCCGCAGCTCCCGCAGTTGGGCGAAAGGTCGCCGCTGGGCGGCAAACTCCGCCGCCGGGGCCGGAATGGCCATCAAGCCCCGCAGGCGCAGGCGCGGCAGCGCGGCGACCGCGCGGGCGACTCCGGCGACCTCTGCTTCATCCAGACCGCGCTTGGTGGGCTCCCGGTCGATATTGACCTGCAAGCAGATATTTAGTGGCGGCAGGCTCTCGGGCCGCTGCGCGCTCAGCCGTTCGGCGATTTTCAGCCGGTCCACGCTGTGGACCCAGGCGAAATGTTCGGCGATGCCACGGGTTTTGTTGGTCTGCACCGGGCCGATAAAATGCCATTCCAGCTCCAGCACCGCCAATTCGGTCATTTTGTCCAGCGCTTCCCGGAGGTAGTTTTCCCCGAAATCGCGCTGACCGGCGGCGGACAGCGCGGCGATGGCCGCCGCCGGCTGGGTCTTGCCGACCGCCAGCAGCCGCACAGCCCCCGGCGGGCGCTGGAAACGCAATTCGGCGGCGCGGATCCGGTCCCGCACGGCATTCAGGCGAACGGCGTAATCGGCGGTCATCATGGCGGAATTATCCTGGCGGATTGGCGCACGGCCAAGAAGGTCTGAAGATCAACACTATAATACTATGCGGAAACCGATCCGAATGGGACCACCCCCACCGGAACATCCCTCAATCCCATGGCAGGAGCACGCGTCATGACCCTCGACGAATTATTGACCTTCTCGGTGCAGAACAAAGCTTCGGATCTGCACCTGTCGGCGGGTTTGCCGCCGATGATCCGGGTGGATGGCGACGTCCGCCGCATCAATGTTCCACCGCTCGAACACAAACAGGTGCACGGGCTGATCTACGACATTATGAACGACAAGCAGCGCAAGGATTACGACGAGTTCATGGAATGCGACTTCTCGTTCGAAATCCCCAAACTGGCCCGTTTCCGCGTCAACGCTTTCAATCAGGATCGGGGTGCGGCGGGCGTGTTCCGCACCATTCCCACCCAGATCATGAGTCTGGAGGAACTCGGTTGCCCGCCGGTGTTCCGGGATCTGATCGACGTGCCGCGCGGTCTGGTTCTGGTGACCGGCCCGACCGGGTCGGGAAAATCCACTACCTTGGCGGCGATGATCGACTACATCAACAAGAACGAGTACGGCCATATCCTGACCATCGAGGACCCGATCGAATTCGTCCACCAGAGCCAGCGCTGTCTGATCAATCAGCGCGAGGTGCACCGCGACACGCTCGGTTTCACCGAGGCGCTGCGCTCGGCGCTGCGCGAGGACCCCGACATCATCCTGGTCGGCGAAATGCGCGACCGGGAAACCATCAGCCTGGCGTTGACCGCCGCCGAAACCGGCCATCTGGTGTTCGGCACCCTGCACACCAGTTCTGCGCCCAAGACCATCGACCGCATTATCGACGTATTCCCGGCCGGCGAGAAGCCGATGGTGCGCTCGATGCTGTCCGAATCGCTGCGCGCGGTGATTTCGCAGGCACTGCTCAAGAAGAAAGGCGGCGGCCGAATGGCGGTGCATGAAATCATGGTCGGCGTGCCGGCCATCCGCAATCTGATCCGCGAGGACAAGGTGGCGCAGATGTACTCGTCGATTCAGACCGGCGCGGCGGCCGGGATGCAGACGCTCGATCAGTCCCTGCTGGAAGTGGTCAAGAAAGGGTTGATCACCCGCGACGAAGCCGTGAGTTACGCCCAAAACAAGGCGTCGTTCAAGCAGCAAATGTGAGGAAGGCCCGACCCGTCGTTACTCGTCACAACGAAGTGGCGGCGCGGGTCTGGCAAGCCAGCCGATAGGCGCCGGCCAGAACCCAGATGGCTTCCAACAGCGCCGCGCCGCCACAGGCGAACACGGTGACATCGGCCACGCCCTGCGAAATGTCCAGCCAGCCGCGCGCCAGATCCGTCGCGGCGCCCTCGAAACAGCCGGGCTGATCCCCAGCCGGACAGGCGATGCGGCTGGGGATGCCCCAATCCTCCAGCAGCGGCAGCGCGGCGATGACGCCGACGGGCAACCCAGGGATCATGATCCGCGACGGTTGCGGCCGGAACGGCAGTGGCGGCATAAGCTCGAACAGCGCGAACGGTTTGACCCGAGGCTGCCGGCCGCGCAGCGTCCGGGCCAGGGAAACGATGGGGGAAATGCCGCTCTCATCCGCCAACAGCAAGGCGCGCGCCGTAGCGACGTTCAGGTCGAATGGCCCTCCAGCCGGCGCCGAATCCAGGGAATCGTTCATACCGGTGGGCGACGTGTCCGTCGTGATTTTCACGCCCGCGCCTCACGCGCGTAGACCACCCGGCCTTCCAGCAGGGTGTGCGTGACCTGTCCCCGCAGTTCCCAGCCCAGAAACGGGCTGTTGTGGCCACGGCTCCGCAAGGTATCCGATTCCACCCGCCACTCGGCGTCGGGATCGAAAACGCAGACGTCGGCCGGCGTGCCGGTACCCAGATGACCACTGTCCAGCCCCAGAATCCGTGCCGGTCCCCAGGTCAGTCGTTCCAGCAGCCCCGGCAATGGCAGCACGCCATCCCGCGCCAGCCGCAAGCTCAACGCCAGCAGGGTGTCCAATCCGGAGATACCGGGTTCGGTATCGCCGAACGGCGCCTGCTTGGCATCCGGCTCGTGCGGCTGATGGTCCGAGCAGAGCGCGCCCAGCACGCCCTCGGCCAGACCGGCGCGCAGCGCGTCCAGATCGCGCAGGCCACGCAATGGCGGGCGCACATGGCAGCGGCTGTCGAAGCCGCTCAAGTCGATCTCGCTCAGATACAGATGATGGGCGGCGGTATCGGCGGTGACCGGCAAGCCTTCCGCCTGGGCGCGCGCCACCAGCTCCACCGCCCGGGCGCTGGACAGCCGGCCGAAATGTACCCGCACGCCCAGGTCGCGGATCAATTCCAGATCGCGGGCGATGACGCCGGTTTCCGCCGCCACCGGAATGCCGGGCAAGCCAAACCGGGTAGCGACCTGCCCTTCGTGGGCCAGACCATGGCCCAGTTCGGGGTCGAGCGGGGTCAGGAACACGGTCAGATCGAAGGTGGCCGCGTATTCCAGCGCCCGTCGTAGCACCCGGCTACTGGCGACCGTGCGGCCACCGTCGCCGACGCCGATGCAGCCGGCCTCCTTGAGCGCCGCCATTTCCGCCAGGCGCTCGCCGCGCAGTCGGTGGGTCAGCGCCCCCAGCGTCAGGACCCGAACCTGTCCGGCGGCTCTGGCCCGCCGTCGGATCAGTTCCACCACCGCCGGCTCGTCGATCACCGGATCGGTGTCGGGCGGACAGACCAGGGTGGTGATGCCACCGGCGGCGGCGGCGCGGGCTTCGCTGGCGATGGTGGCTTTATGCTCCTGTCCGGGCTCGCGCGGTCGGGCGCACAAATCGATCAGGCCGGGGCAGACGACCCGGCCACGGGCGTCGATCCGCCGGTCCGGCACGAACCCGGCCGGCGGCTGGCCGGACCCGGCGATGCGACCGTCGGCGATGAAGAGATCGGTGACCGCGTCGGTCTGGTGGGCCGGATCGATCACCCGGCCGCCCTCGATGGCAATGTGCATCAGGCGTCTTCCTCGACCGGTCGGGCGTGGTTGCCCAGCGTGATCGACATGATCGCCATGCGCACGGCGATCCCGTTGGTGACCTGTTCCAGGATCACCGAACGCGGCCCGTCCGCCACCCGCGAGTCGATTTCCACGCCGCGGTTGATCGGGCCGGGATGCATGACGATGGCATCCGGCCTGGCCAGCGCCAGCCGCTCCTCGGTCAAGCCGTACTGCTGGAAGAATTCCTGCTCGGTCGGCAGCAGCGCTCCTTCCATCCGCTCCCGTTGCAGGCGCAGCATGACGACCACATCCACCTCCCGCAGTCCGGCGTGCGGGCTGTGAAAGACCCGCACGCCCAAGCTTTCCACCCAGGCCGGCAGCAGGGTGCGCGGGGCGATCACCCGGACTTCGCCAGCGCCGAGGATGTTGAGCGCGTGGATCAGGGAACGGGCCACCCGCGAGTGCAGGATATCGCCGACGATGGCGACTTGCAGGCTGGGAAAATCCGGTTTGTGGCGGCGGATGGTGAACGCATCCAGCATCCCCTGGGTGGGATGGGCGTGACAACCGTCGCCGGCGTTGAGGACCGCGATGTGCGGCTTGACATGGCGGGCCATGAATTCCGCCGCGCCGCTTTGCGCGTGGCGCACCACGAACATGTCGCACTGCATCGCCTCGATGTTGCGCAGGGTGTCGAGCAGACTCTCGCCCTTGGTCGTGGCCGAGGTGGCGATGTTGAGGTTCAGCACGTCGGCCGATAGTCGCTTGGCCGCCAGTTCGAAGGTGGTGCGCGTGCGGGTGCTGGCCTCGAAAAACAGGTTGACCACGGTCTTGCCGTGCAGGGTCGGCAGCTTCTTGACCCGCCGCTCGGCCACGCCGCGCAACGATTCGGCGGTGTCGAGGATTTCGGTCAGATGGCGACGACTCAGCCCTTCCACGGTCAGGAAATGCAGCAGTCGGCCCTGGCGGTCCAACTGGAGGTTGGTGGTGCTCATGGTGCTTGAATCAGCAGATGCAGGGGGTCGGGGCCGACGAGCTGGATCTGTTGGCCGGGCGGTAGCTTCAGCCGGGTACCGACCACGTTGGCTTCGACCGGCAGTTCGCGGCCGCCGCGGTCGGCCAGCACCGCCAGCAGCACCGAAGCCGGGCGACCGTAATCGAACAGCTCGTTCAGCGCGGCGCGCACGGTGCGGCCGGTGTAGAGCACGTCGTCGATCAGCACCACGTGGCGGTCGTCCACATCGAACGGCAGTTCCGACGGACGGACCTGCGGATTGACGCCGATCCGGCTGAAGTCGTCGCGGTAAAAGGAAATATCCAGCCGGCCGAGCGGCGTAGCGATTCCGAGCTGCTGGTGCAGGCGCTCGGCGACCCAGACGCCGCCGGTGTGAATCCCCACCAGCGCCGGTTCGACGATGCCGCGCCGGACCAGCAGGGCCTGTAGCTGTCCGGCCATCACTTCGATCAGGAATTCGGCGTCGCGCACGATGCGAGGCTCCGTTGTTGGTTGAACCAGCTTTCCAGAATGATCGCCGCCGCCCGGTCGTCCAGCGCCGCGCCGCCGTCGCGCCGACGACCGGTGGTCGGCTCGAAAGCGCGCTGTTCGGCTTCCCAGGAGGACAGCCGTTCGTCGATGGTCGCCACCGGTAGATGAAAACGGCCGTGCAACTGGCGACTGAAGCGCAGCGCGGCCACGGTCATCGTGTTGGCGCTGCCATCGGCGTGACGCGGCACCCCAACCACCAGCAGGTCCGGCCGCCATTCGGCGATCAGTCGGCCGATGGCCTCCCAGTCGGGGCGCTGCCGGCACGCCGGCAACACCCGCAGGGGTCGGGCCGCGCCGATGACTGCCGCGCCGGTCGCGACCCCGATGCGGGTCCGGCCGAAATCGAAGCCCAGCACCACTCGGGGGGATTGGCGTGCGTCCGACGCTGACGGGGAGTTGGCCACCGGTTCCGCCGCGCGATCAGGCGTGGCCGGCATCGGCGGACAACAGGGTCAGATCGATGCCCAGCAGCGCGGCGGCGGCCAGCCAGCGTTGGTCGCTGGGCCGGCGAAACAGAATGTCGGGATCGGCGGGACCCGACAGCCAGGCGTTTTCCGCCATTTCCTGTTCCAATTGCCCCGGTCCCCAGCCGGCATAGCCAAGGGCGACCAGCAGCAGCTCCGGGCCTTCGCCGCGCGCCACCGCCTGCAAGATATCGCGGGAGGTGGTGATGCCGATCCGCTCGGTGACCCGCAGGGTGGCGCCCCAGCGGCCGAGCGGGCTGTGGATGACGAAGCCCTGCTCCGGTTGGACCGGGCCGCCGTGGTAAACCGGCAGCGCCGCGATGTCGGGCCGGTCGGTGGCGATCTGTAGATGTTCGAACAATTGCCCGAGCGTCAGATGCAGCGGGCGGTTGATGACCAGTCCCAGCGCGCCGCTGTCGTTGTGCTCGCTGAGGTAAGTGACTGTCTGAAAAAAGTTCGGATCCGCCAGCGTCGGCATGGCGATCAGAAACTGATTACTCAGGTAGGTGGGGTCGGTCATGTTCATAGTATCGGGATTCGGCCCTACCTTGACAAGCCGCGGGCTTCAGCGCGCGCGAACCCGGCCGCCAGGGTCGAAACGCCAGGGGCTTTCGATCCGCAGCAGGTCAAGCTGCCGGCGCAGTTCGGCCGGAAAAGGGGGATAGGGCGCGGCCAGTTCGACGATGCGCCGGGCCGCCCGGTCGAGTTCGGAGTTACCGGAAGAACGCAGGATGCGGACTTCCCGCAAGCTGCCATCGGCTCGGATCGCCACGTCCAGCAGGGGGCCGGCGCTGAGATTCAGCCGCCGGGCCGCGTCGGGAAAATTCATCTCGCCAACGCGCGTGACCTTGCGCGCCCAGTCGGCGGCATAGAAGCCGGCCGCTGATCGGGTGTCGGCCAGACTGACCCGCTTGCTGCGCACCCCAACATCCGCTCGTTGCTGGATTTCCGTATCCAGGCTGGCGATCTGACCCAGCAGGGCGGTGCTGTCCAGCGGGCCGCGAGCACGGGTTCCACCAGGAGCAGGTGATCGCTTGGAAACGTGGGTGGTTTGAGTCGGTTCCGGCGTGGCCGGTTTCGCTACTGGCGGTTGGCGGGGTTGGATCGATTGGGAGGGTGGTTTTGTCGCAGTCGGCCGAGCCGGCTTGGGTGGCTGAATCGGCTTTGGCTTGGGTGGCTGAATCGGCTTTGGCGGCGCGGCCGGTTTGATCCTGGTCACTGGGGTGGGGGACCGAGCCGGCTCAACCGGTTTGGGCGATGGTTTCGATACCGGTTCGGGCAGCGGATCGGTCGTAACCGTTTTCGATACGGGTGGTGGCATCTCGGCGGGGACGGCGGCCGGCGTAGCGAGTTCCGGGACAGGAATCCCCCTGGCAGGTTCCGCCGGTACCGGGGCGGGCGGCAACAGCACGATTTCGAAACGAGGCGGTCTGGGATAGCGGATCGTCCACCACTCGGCCGGCACGCCGAACAGCAGGACGGCATGCAGACCGAGCGCCAGCAGCAGCGCCAGCAGCAGCCGGCCGGTGATCCCCGTATCGTGCGTGATCCCGCTCATTCATTACCGGCGGTCGTCAGCGCCGCAATCGCCGCTCGATGGCGGCCATCAGATCGCCGCCGATATCCAGCCCGAACTGGGTGTCCAGCTCCCGCGCGCAGGTCGGGCTGGTCACGTTGATCTCGGTCAGAAAATCGCCGATGACGTCCAGGCCGACGAACAGCAGGCCCATTTCGCGCAGGCGCGGGGCAAGCTGCGCGCAGATCCAGCGGTCGCGCTCGCTCAGCGGCATGCCCTCGCCGCGACCACCGGCTGCCAAGTTGGCGCGAGTTTCTCCAGCTTGTGGAATCCGCGCCAGCGCATACGGCACCGGCTCGCCGTCGATCAGCAGAATACGTTTGTCGCCGGCCCTTATCTCCGGCAAATAGCGCTGCGCCATGGTCAGCCGCCGGCCGTGGGCGGTGAGGGTTTCCAGAATTACGTTGAGGTTGGGATCGTCTTGCCGCAGGCGAAATACCGAGGCGCCGCCCATGCCATCCAGCGGCTTGACCACGATGTCGGCATGCTCGCTCAGGAACGTCTTGAGCCGGGCCGGCTCCCGGCTGACCAAGGTCGGCGGACAGCACTGCGGGAAATTCAGGGCAAAGAACTTCTCGTTGGCGTCTCGCAGGCTGCGCGGTTTGTTGACCACCAGCGCCCCGGCCGCTTCCGCCAGTTCCAGCAGGTAAGTGGTGTAGATGTACTCCATGTCGAAGGGTGGATCCTTGCGCATCAGGATGACGTCCAGTTGCGCCAGTGGCAACTCCCGCTCACCGTGAAAGGAAAACCAGCCACTTTTATCGTCGCGCACGCTCAGCAGCCGGGCTCGGCCGAACGCCGTGTCGGCGCGAGCGTACAGGTCGGTTTGCTCGAAGTAATGCAGTTCCCAACCGCGAGCCTGGGCGGCCAGCAGCATGGCGAAGCTTGTATCTTTCTTGATGGTTATGGTGGCGATGGGGTCCATCACCACGCCGATTTTGATCGTCATGGCCGGCGGGTCCGTGAGGTTGCCGCAGTTTCGGTTCGTACATCCAGCGGGATGATCGGAGCGCAACCGCAGGGTGCGAATGGAGCAAATGTGGATTCTGTCATGGCATCACAGTCTTTAGTATGCTAAAAATCACAATAAAAAAACTAACGTCTTGCGGTGTGGCCGGGCGTGCCGCCCGGGACTGAAGCTGATCGCACCGATCCGGCGATCCGAACCATGCAAGGCCATCCGGCTCCGATCCCGCTCAGAGGACCATTCCTGTGGCAGATGCGGCAATAACCACCCCTGCGGCACCCCCTCCTCCGCTGCATCCATTCGACGTTCTGCTGCAACTCGACAAACGCGTTCGCGAACGGGCGCCGGTCGTGGCGACCAGCGCGCAGCAATCGGATATTCGCGGGCGGCTGGCGCTGCGCCTCGGCACGTGGAACCTGCTATTCTCCATGGACGATGTGGCCGAAATCATCCCGGTCCCTCACATTACCTGGGTGCCTGGGGTCAAGCGCTGGCTGCTGGGGATCGCCAACCTGCGCGGCAAAGTCATCTCGGTGACGGACTTGCGGGATTTCCTCACCGGCCGGTCCACCACGCGGCTGCCGGGCAGCCAAATTGTCGTCGTGCGCGCCGGAGAGTGGGATTATGGCCTGCTGGTCGATGAGATCATCGGAATGCGGCATTTCGGCCCGCAGCACCGCCTGCCCTCGCTGGATAACGTCGATAAAGGGTTGCACCCCTATATTTCCGAGGGGTTTTTGAACAACAACCAGCACTGGCTGGTTTTCAATACGGGCAAGCTGCTGGCAGATCCCGGATTTCTGAATGCGGCCAGCTAGGCTTTCGAAAGTTTCCCCGTGGCAAGATCGGACGGGGCCGGTCAGGATTCAGTTCAACGAGAAACAGAAATGCGTGATTCGCGAGATCATTCGGCGCTGAAAGGATTTTCCGTCACCTATCTGGCGCTGCTGGGTGCATTGGTGTTGCTTATCGTGCTGATGGGCACCATCTTTATCCTGCTGGAACGGCAGGACGAGCGCAACGAAACCCAGTTGAAGCTGGCCGGCGAGCAGCGCCTGCTGTCGCGCTCGATCGTGACGGAAGCCCTGGAGGCCGCTCGTGGCCAGGAAGCCGCGTTCGCCAAGCTTAAGCAAAGCCGGGACCGCTTCGATCAGATCCTCAGCGACCAGAAAAGCGGCAGCGAAGCATTGGGGTTGCCGCCGCCGTCGGCCGGACTCAAGCCGCTTCTGGATGAGTTGGACAGCCGCTGGAGCCCGATCAGGAGCGAATGTGACACCCTCTTGGCCGGACGCGATTCGGTGATATCGGTCAACAATTTTCAGCCCTTGCTGGAAAGTTCCCTGACACAGATGATCACGCTGTCGGACGAGATTGCCAAAAGTCTGTCCAACAGCCGGGTCGATCCACGGCAAGTCTATCTGGCCACCAACCAGTTGCAGTTGGGACAGCGGATCGAAAACGACCTCAAGCGCCTGTTGACCGAAGGCGGCCTGAGCGCCGCCGCCGCCGCCGACCGGTTCAGCCGTAACGTAAACCTGTTCGGCCGGGTTCTCAGGGGCATGCGGGAGGGCGACACCCGGCTTGGGGTCGACCGCGTAAATATCCCCGACAGCGCCGGCAAGCTGGCGGAGTTGGCGGAACTGTTCAAAACGATTGAAACCGAAACCACCCGCATCGTCGAAAAGGCGCCGGAACTGGTGAAGGTCCAAAACGCCGCGCAAAGCATTGCCGACAAGGGCGACGCCCTGCTGGAAGCGGCCAGCAAGTTGCTTGAAGCCTACACCGACGGCAACCGTCAGGTGCGCCTGTTCGGTATCCCGCTCAGCTATCACATCGCCTATGTACTGGGCGTGATCGCCCTGGCGCTGCTGATCGTGCTGTTCTATGTCCAAAACCGTGAAAGCCGGGACCGCTTGATCGATGCCGAACTGCGCAAGCAGGAAACCGAGGAGCAAAACCGCCGCAACCAGGATGCCATCCTGCGGTTGCTCGACGAACTGGGCAATCTGGCCGAGGGCGACCTGACCGTGCAGGCCAGCGTGACCGAGGACATCACTGGCGCCATCGCCGATTCGGTCAACTACGCCATCGAGGCCCTGCGCGATCTGGTGTCCACTATCAACAGCACTTCGGGGCTGGTGGCGGCGGCCGTGCAGGAGACCAGCGCCATCGCCGACCGGCTGGCCAAATCCAGCGAAATTCAGGCCCGGCAAATCGAAAACGCCAGCGCCACCGTCATGCAGATGGCGCAGTCCATGGATGAGGTGTCGTCGAAGACCGCCGCCTCCGCCGAGGTGGCCGAGAAATCGGTGGGTATCGCCCACGAAGGCGGCGACCGGGTGCGGCGCACCATCAACGGCATGAATACCATCCGCGAGCACATTCAAGATACCTCAAAGCGAATCAAGCGCTTGGGAGAATCCTCGCAGGAAATCGGCGACATCGTGGCGTTGATCAACGACATCGCCGACCAGACCAACATCCTGGCGCTGAACGCCGCGATTCAAGCCTCGGCGGCGGGCGATGCCGGCCGCGGCTTCGCGGTGGTCGCCGACGAAGTGCAGCGGTTGGCGGAGCGCTCCAGCAATGCCACCAAACGTATCGAAACCCTGGTCAAGACCATTCAGGCCGACACCAACGAGGCGGTCATCTCCATGGAGAAGAGCACCTCCGAGGTGGTCGGCGGCGCGGGGCTGGCGGAAAAGGCCGGCGAGGCGCTGGAAGAAATTGAAAAGGTGTCCGCCAACTTGGCCGAACTGATCGACGAAATTTCCAAATCCGCTGGCCGGGTTTCGGAGATGGCCTCACGGGTGTCGGGCGCGATGACCTCCATCAACGAAATCACTGGGCAGACCGCCGAGAGCAGCGTGGCAACCGCGTCCGCCATCGGTAAATTGAATCAGTTGGCGCAGGAACTGCGGCAATCGGTGGCCGGGTTTAGGTTGCCGGGTTGAAGTGAGGGAGGCGGGGTTCGGGGATGGAAAAGCGCGCGGTTGTCCCGAAAAGCTCGGGTCCGGGTAGTAGTGGCCGGTCGGGTCGGATCTCCGGCGCGAAGGCGGCGTGATGGCCTCACATCGTGACGCCAGCAACCCTTTGGGGCCTCTCAAGGACGACCTGCTGCTTGCCCTGAGCCGGATCCGGCTCAATTTGGACATGTACCGTGAAGATCACACCGATCTGGCATCGCTGGAAGCCATGGTCGATGCCATCGATCAGATCCGCGGGCCGCTGGCGGTGCTGGAGCATCGCGAGGCGGTCGTCCTGCTGGACGAGATGCGCTCGACGGTTCTGACGCTGATGGAAGGAACGCTTCAGTCGCGCGATTTGGCGACGCTGCAGCAGGCCGCCGAACACCTGGCCAGCTATCTGGATGCCTGCCTGTCTCCCGGTAGCCGGCGTCCGGATGATGAATTGGTGGAAATGGCGGATAACCTACGGCTGGCCCGGCGCTCGAGCGGGTCGGACGCCGAGGACGCCGAGCCGGCCGCCGATCCCATGGAAGCGTTCACGGCGCTGCACGCGATCACGGATATCCTGAAGCGGTTGCAGCAAACCGTTGCCACCGAACTGGAAAATACCGCCGACCAGCCGGAGTCCTGGGCGGCCCTGCGGGACGACTTGCGGACGCTCCATCGGGTGCTGGACGAGCGAAAATGGACCCGCGCCACCGCAGTACTCGGTCGGTTGAACCGGATCGTCGATGTGTTGGCCGCCGGCGCCGCCGAGCACTACGGCCCACTGGTCAATGGGGTTTGCGCCGAGATTCTGGCCGGACTGGGCCATTGCCTGGAACCCTTGAGCGGCGGTGGTCCCGCGCCGGCGGTGGTCCTGCGCGAGGCGGAAGAACACTTGGCCCAGATGGATACCCTGCTCAATTTGCCGGCGTTGACTGAACCGCCGGCGTCTTCGCCGCCCCGATCCGCAACCGGACCCGCCGCGTCGGATGCGGACCTGTCCCTGCCCGATTTCGACTGGATCGCGCCGCCCGCGATTGGGCCGGCGCCGGGCAAGCCCACCGCGCCGCCCGCGCCCACGCTTGAGAGCCTGCTCGGACTGACGGATGTCGACCCCGAATTTATCGAGGTCTTTTTCGAGGAGGCGCGTGGCGAACTGGCCGCCGTGCGGGAGCAATTGCTCCGTTGGCAGGAAAATTTGCGGGATCGTGACGCGCTAGCCATCATCCGCCGGGCCTTCCACACCCTCAAGGGCAGCGGCCGCATGGTCGGCGTGACCGTGATCGGTGACTTTGCCTGGGAATATGAAAACCTGCTGAATCAGATTCTGGCTGGCCAGGTACCGGCCAGCCAGGCCATCATTTCAGCGATTGCCGCAGCGGTGGCGGCTCTGGAGCCGTTGGTGGGCGAAACCCCACCGCGGGGGGGTGAACTGGACGTCTTGCCGGCCCTGGTGGCGCGGGCACAGACCTTGGTCACCGCTAGTGCCGACGCTGAGACCGAAACCAAGACCAAAATCGAACCGATCACCGCCCCGCCGTCGTTCCGGGTGGAGCCGATCACCGCCCCGCCGTCGTTCCGGGTGGAGCCGATCACCGCCCCGCCGTCGTTCCGGGTGGAGCCGGTCACCGCCCCGCCGTCGTTCCG
>JAPUDV010000106.1:33738-51656 GCA_027492875.1 Candidatus Competibacteraceae bacterium
TCACCGCCCCGCCGTCGTTCCGGGTGGAGCCGGTCACCGCCCCGCCGTCGTTCCGGGTGGAGCCGGTCACCGCCCCGCCGGTCGATCCGGAATTCATGGAGGTGTTTCTTGAGGAAGCGCGCGGCGAACTGGCTGCCATTCGCGAACACCTGGTCCTCTGGAAGCGAAACCTGGCCGACCGTCAGGCCTTAACCACCTTGCGTCGGGCCTTCCACACCCTCAAGGGTAGCGGCCGCGTGGTCGGTGCAACCGCTATCGGCGATTTTGCCTGGTGTTTTGAGAACTTGCTGAGCCATGTGCTTAACAACACCACGCCGGCGTCCCTGGCCATGGCCGAACTGATTAACGAAGCCGTTGGGGCGTTGGAACCGCTGATCGGCGAGACGCTGGTGACGGAAGAAGCGCTGGCGGCGCTGGCGGCGCTGGCGGCGCGCGCCGATGCGCTGCTGCGGGAGGCGCCGGTCGAACCGGTCAAACCGGTCGAACCGGTCAAACCGGCCAAACCGGCCGAGCCGGTCATGATCAAGCTTCCGCCGCCGGCCGGACCGATCCGGGTCGAATTGCCGCCACCCGCAATTCAGGCCCCACCGCCGGTCGCGCCAGTCGCCGCTGGACCGGAACCGGGCGTGCTCCCGGCGGTGGATTTGGAGCTAGCGCAGGTTTTCCAGTACGAGGCCACCGAAATCCTCGACGCCAGCGATACCATCCTGCAGCAGTTGGGCCGCGGGTCCGAGCAACCTGGATTGCTGAACGACCTGCGCCGGGGAATGCATACGCTCAAGGGCAGCTCGCGCATGGCCGGCTTCATGACGGTCGGCGATCTGGCCCACGCCGCCGAATCGGTGCTGGACGCGCTCGGCAAGGGCGCGGGGCGCATGACGCCGGTCGTGCTGGATATCCTGCAGCACGCCCTGGATCGATTGAACCAGATGCTGGCGGAAGCCGGCGGCGGTTTGAGTCCGGCGCCCGCGACCGATTTGATCGGCGACTTGCATCATGTGGCCGAGGCGGTCGCCGCCGGCCAGCCGGTCGAAGAGCTGCCACCTGCGGGGCCGGTCGCCGGTCAGGAGCCGGCCGCGACGCCGGAGCCCAGCGCGCTCAAGGCCATGACCGAGCTGGATCAGGAATTGGCGCAGGTTTTTCAGTCCGAGGCGAGCGAAATTCTCGACTCCAGCGACGCCATCCTGCAGCAGTTGCGCGGCGAGCCGGACAGCGCCGAGCTGCTCAACGACCTGCGCCGGGAGATGCATACGCTCAAGGGCAGCTCGCGCATGGCCGGCTTCATGGTGGTCGGCGACCTGGCCCACGCCGCTGAATCGGTGCTGGACGCGCTTGGCAAGGGAACGATGAAAGCCGCGTCGTCCATCCTGGATGCCGTCCAGCACGCCCTGGACGGCCTGCACCGCATGCTGCAGGGCGGCGGCGAGCCGGCGCCGGACGTGCAGAGCCTGATCGACGAACTGCACGGCGTACTGGGCGCCAAGCCGGCGCCACCGCTCAAACCCGTCGCCGCCGCCCTCGCCGCCGCCCGGGCCGCGACGATGGCGCAGTCCGTGGAAAAGCCGGCCGCCGCCGCGCCCGCCGACAGCATCCGCGTCAGCGCCGCGCTGCTTAATACTCTGGTCAATCAGATGGGCGAGAGCAGCATCTTCCGCGCCCGGATCGACCAGGGTGTCGGCGCGATGAGTTTCAACCTGAACGAACTGGAGCAGACCATCATCCGGCTGCGCCGGCAGGTCACGCATCTCTCCACTCAGGCCGAGGCCCGCATCCAATCGCGGCAGGATCAGGGCGCCAAGGCGCACCAACTGGAATTCGATCCGTTGGAGCTGGATCGTTTCACCGAGTTGCAGCAGCTTAGCCGCTCGTTGATGGAAATCGCCGACGATCTGGGCAACGTCGGCAACACTCTGGGCGAGCATGCCCGCGACGTGGCCTCGCTGCTCGACCAGCAGGCCAAGGTCAACAAGGAAATCCAGCAGGGTTTGATGCGCACCGGCATGGTGCGGTTCGGCAGCATCGTCCCACGGTTGCGGCGGGTAGTGCGGCAGGCGGCCCAAGAATTGGGCAAGCGCGCCGAGCTGCTGGTCGGTGGTGAGGAAGCGGAAGTGGACCGCACCGTGCTGGAAAATATGGTCGCCCCGCTGGAACACATGCTGCGTAACTCGCTGGCACATGGCATCGAGACGCCGGAGCAGCGCCGGGCGGCCGGGAAATCCGAAATCGGCACCATCACCCTGAGCCTGCACCGGGAAGGCGCGGAGCTGGTGCTGGAGCTGGGTGACGACGGCGCCGGCCTCAATTTCGCGGCCATCCGCGCCAAGGGCGAGGAAAAAGGCTTTTTGCTGCCCGGCCAGCCGGCCAGCCAGGAAGATCTGATCGCGCTGCTGCTGCGCCCCGGCTTTTCCACCGCCAAGATGGTCACCCAGATTTCCGGGCGTGGCGTCGGCATGGACGTGGTCAATGCGGCGATTCGGGCCATGCGCGGCGCCTTGCTGATCCAGACCGAGCCGGGCCAGGGATCGCGCTTCATCGTCCGCCTGCCGTTTTCGCTGGCGGTCACCCAGGCGCTGCTGGCCAAGGCCGGCGACGCTATCTTCGCCATTCCCCTGCTTAGCATCGAATTGGTGACCCGGCTCGAAGAGAGTGCGTTTCGGACCTATCTGGCGGGCGAGCAGGTGCAGTACCGACGCAACGAGCGCGGCTATCCGGTCCACAATTTGGGTATCCTGGCCGGCAGCGAACATATGCTGCCTTTCGAGGAAGTCAAGGATCGCCGGCCGCCGACCCTGCTGTTTCGCAGTGCCGAGGCCAGCGCCGCCCTGCAGGTCGAGGCCGTGATGGGCAACCAGGAAATCATCGTCAAGCCGGTCAGCCCTCAATTCAACAGCGTGCCGGGTATTTCCGGGGCCACCGTGCTGGGCGATGGCCGGGTGGTGGTGGTGCTGGATCTGGCGGCGCTGGTACGCAATATCGGCTCGCAACAGCAGAAGCAGGCGGAGAGCCGCGCCCTGCGGATGGCGCGTCAGGAAGCCCGGCTGGAGAAAATCAGCATCATGGTCATCGACGACTCGATCACCATGCGCAAGGTCACCGCGCGCATCCTGGAGCGTCACAACATTCAGGTGATCACGGCCAAGGACGGGTTGGACGCGGTGGCGATGCTGCAAACCCAATTGCCGGATCTGGCGATCCTCGACATCGAGATGCCGCGCATGGACGGCTTCGAAGTGGTCGCCCACGTCCGCAACCAGGTGCGCTTGCAGAACCTGCCGATCATCATGGTCACCTCGCGCGGCGGCGAGAAACACCGCGAGCGGGCGATGAGGCTGGGGGTCAACGACTACCTGACCAAGCCTTATCAGGAAGAACAGTTGATGCAATCGATCCGCAGGATTCTCGGCGAGCACGCTCTGGAACTGATTACCTGAAGCGCGTGGGCGAGGTCCGGACGCTTCAGCACCTTGCACGGATACCGTAATGGAAGAAGCCTCTACGAACCTGCGTTGTTTGTTGGTCGCCCTGCAGGGTGGCCAGACTCTCCTGCCCAACAATATCGTGGTCGAGGTCCTGCCGTTCGCCACCCCCCTGCGGATCGAAACAGCACCGCATTGGGTGGTCGGCGCCATGTTGTGGCGGAATCTGACCACGCCGCTGATCAGCTTGGGGCGGCTGATTTTCCGAGTGGCCCCAGAGGCCGATCTCAATTCCCGCATCATCATCCTGAACACGCTGGGCGCCGACACCAAACTGCCGTATTTCGGCATCCTGGGCACCTCGGCGCCCCGGCCGCTCAACCTGCTGCGCCACGATATCAAGCTGGACCCGGAGATTTCGGCGAACGACCTGCGCCGGCCGGGCGTCCTGTGTTGGGCGCGCTATCAGGACCAACCGATCATCATTCCGGATCTGGACGCCATCGAAGCGGTGCTGCAACCGCTGGTCCGCCGGGCCTGACCGGCGCGGAGCCCGCGTCCGACGCGCGTATGCGGCTAAGCAAGATCAAACTGGCGGGGTTCAAGTCGTTCGTGGACCCCACGGTGCTGCATTTGCCCGGCAACCTGCTGGGCATTGTCGGCCCCAACGGTTGCGGCAAATCCAACATCATCGACGCGGTGCGTTGGGTGATGGGGGAAAGCTCGGCCCGCAGCCTGCGCGGCGAGAGCATGAGCGACGTGATTTTCAACGGCTCGGCCAGCCGCAAGCCGGTCGGACAGGCCGCCGTCGAACTGCTGTTCGATAACAGCCAGGGTCGCCTGGGCGGGCCTTGGGCCAGCTACGGCGAGATCGCGATCAAGCGGCTGGTCGGTCGCGACGGCCAATCCAGCTACTTCCTCAACAGCGCGCGCTGCCGCCGCCGCGACATCGCCGACATCTTCCTGGGCACCGGACTGGGGCCGCGCAGCTACGCCATCATCGAACAGGGCATGATTTCGCGGGTGATCGAGTCCAAGCCCGACGAACTGCGCATTTTCCTGGAAGAAGCAGCCGGCATTTCCAAGTACAAGGAGCGCCGCCGCGAAACCGAAACCCGCATTCGCCACACCCGCGAGAACCTCGACCGGCTCGCGGACGTGCGCGAGGAACTGGGCCGGCAACTGCAACACTTGCAGCGGCAGGCCCGGGCCGCCGAGCAGTATCGCAATTACCGCGCCGAGGAACGCCGGCTGCGCGCCGAACTGCTGGCGCTGCGCTGGCGCAACCTGCAAGCCGACAGCCACGACCGCGAGCACGCACTGCGCCGGGAGGAAACCGCGTTGGAGGCGCTGCTGGCCGAACAACGCCAACTGGAAGCTCAGTTGGAAATCGGCCGCGCCCGGCGCCTGGAGCTGAACGACATATTCAACGACCGTCAAGGCCGTTACTACCAGGCCGGCGCGGAAATCAGCCGGCTCGAACAGGTGCTGCAACACCAGCGCGAGTTGAGCCAGCGGCGCGAGGAGGAGTGGAGCCAGGTCGCAACGGCGCTGGCTCAGGTGGACGAACAATGGCGAATGGATCGGGAGCAGCGGGACGAACTGGCGACGGCGCTGGCCGCCGCCGGACCGGAATTGACCCGGTTGCTGACCGAAGAGGCGGACGCCGCCGCCGTGCTGACCGCCGCCGAAGCCGCGCTGCGCGAGGGACAGGCGGCCTGGGAAACCTTCAACCAGCACCACGGCGAGGTGCTGCGGCAGGCCGAAGTGGAGCGAACCCGGATCGAACATCCGCAGCGGCAACTGTTGCGGAACGAGCAGCGGCTGGAGCGGCTACGACTCGAACGGGAGCAACTGGCCGATACCGGCTTGCACGAGGAACTCGCCGAACTGCGGGCGGCCGAACAGGCCGCCGCCGCCGAACTGCGACACCGTCAGGAGCGACTGGCGCGGGCCGAGGCCGAACTGGCCGCCAACCGCGAAGCCCGGCAACAGGGCGACCCGCCGTTGCGGGAATTGCAGGAACGGCTGCTGGCCGGGCGCGGCCGGCTGGTCTCGCTGCAAACCTTGCAGGAAGCGGCGCTGGGCCGGCACGAAAGCGGGCCGGACGCCTGGTTGCAAGCCCAGGGGCTGGCCGAGGCCCCGCGGCTGGCGGAGCGGCTGGACGTGGAGCCTGGCTGGGAAGTAGCGGTGGAAACGGTGCTGGCCGGCTGGCTGGATGCGGTTTGCCTGCCCAGCCTGGACCCGCTGGCGCATGCCGCTGCCGAACTGTCGCAAGGCCGCTTGACCCTGTTGGAAACCTTCCCCGCCGCGTCTGTGGGCGGAGCGCCGCCGGATGGCCTAGCCGCGCGGGTGCGCGCGCCCTGGCCGCTCGTTGGCCTGCTGGGGGTCGATACCGCCGCCACCCTGACGGAGGCGCTGGCGCGTCGCGCCGGACTGCGCGACGATGAGACCCTGGTGACCCCGGATGGCGTGCTGTGCGGGCGTCGCTGGCTGCGGCTGACGCGAGGGGGGGGCGACGGGGTGCTGGCGCGCGAGCGGGAAATCCACCGGCTCGCCACCGCGCTCGATGCGGACGCGGCGGCGCTGGAGCGGCAGACCGCGCACCTGGAGCAACTCCGCGTCCGGCAGCGCGAACTCGAACACGAGCACCGCGATCTCCAGCAGGCCATCAATCAGGACCATCGCGACCATGCCCGCTTGCAGGGAGAGTTGAATACCGCTCGGGCGCGCCGGGAGCAGGCCCGCGCTCGCCACGCCGCGCTGGCCGAGGAACTCGCCGAGCTGGAAGATCAGTGCGAGCAGGATCGGGAGCAGGTGCAACTGGCCCAGCTGCGGCTGGAGGAAGCGCTACTGACGCTGGAGAGCCTGCGGGCCGAACAGGCCGAGCTGCGCGGAGGTCAGGAACGGCTGCACGAGCAACTCCAGCAGTGCCGTGCCCGGACGGATACCGCCCGCCAAGCGGCGGCCCGCCAAGCGGCGACCATCGAAACCCTGCGGGTGCGGACCAGTGCCGCCGGTCAGGCCATGGAGCGGCTGGACACCCAGCAACAACAGTTGCGGGCGCGGCGGGCGCGGTTGGCCGAGGAGCGCGCCGGCGACGACAGCGCGGCGCGGGTCGCCATCGAGGACGAACTGGCGGGTGGGCTGAAAATCCGGCTCGCGGTCGAGGCGGAACTGCGCGAGGCCCGCCACGCCCTCGAGGCCCAGGACGCGGCAATGGAAGCCGGCGAACAGGCCCGCACCCACCGCGAGCGACAGGCCGCAACCCAGCGCCAACGGATCGAGGAGCAGCGGCTGGCGCTGGGCGAGGTGCGGGTTCGCCAACAGAATCTGCGCGAGCAGTTGCGCGAACTGGCCGCCGAACCGGAAGCGGTGTTGCCCGCCCTGCCGGAAGTCGCGGCCGAAAGCGACTGGCTGGCGCGGCTGGAGCAGGTGGAGCGGCGTATCCAGCGGCTCGGGCCCATCAATCTGGCGGCCATCGAGGAGTTTGCCCAACTGTCCGAGCGCAAGCAGTATCTCGATGCCCAGAACGCCGACTTGCTGGAAGCGCTGACCACTCTGGAAAACGCCATTCGTAAAATCGACCGCGAGACCCGCGCCCGCTTCCAGGAAACCTTCGAACGGGTTAACGCCGGCCTGGGCGAGCTGTTTCCCCGGCTGTTCGGCGGCGGCCAGGCCCATTTGGAGCTGACCGGCGAGGACGTGCTGGACGCCGGAGTGGCGATCATGGCCAAGCCGCCGGGCAAGCGGGTCGGATCGATCAGCCTGCTGTCCGGCGGTGAAAAGGCGCTGGCTGCGGTCGCCTTGGTGTTCGCCATTTTTCAGCTCAACCCGGCGCCCTTCTGCTTGCTGGACGAGGTGGACGCCCCGCTGGACGAGGCCAATGTCGGCCGGTTCGGCGCGCTGGTCCGCGATATGTCGGCGCGGGTGCAGTTCATTTTTATCACCCACAATAAAACGACCATGGAGATCGCCGAACACTTGGCCGGCGTGACCATGCAGGAGCCCGGAGTATCGCGGCTGGTGGCGGTCGACGTCGGGGCGGCGGCGCGGTTGGCGGCGGCGGGTTAGCCGCCCGGCACGCGGATTGTGGCCGTGTCGCATACGGCGGATGTCGTTTGTGAAAGCACAGGGATTACAGTATAAACGAGGGCTGCAACCCCCAGCCCGCCGACGCGGTGGCAATGGGGGTTTGGCATTGTGGTGTCTTTACCGCGACACAATCTTATTGTTGCGATGGGCGCAATCTGGGGCTTGCGATTCATGGAATTGGACAAAACACAATTACAGTGGTTGCTGGCGGGTATTGGAGCCGTCGCCGTCATCCTCATTTATCTTTGGGGCATCCGCTCCCATCTTAGGGAGGGGATCGGCAAGCGTCGGCACCGGCTCTCCAAGGAGCCGGTGCTGGGCGATACGCGGGCATCACCGCCAGATGGAGGGGTCGACGGGCATGATTTTGGCGAGCTGGGCCGCATCACCCCCGATCACCATCTGGCCGATCAGGCGCTGGTGGATGTGGAAATCCGGCCTATCGATCGCCAAGTTTTCACCGCGGCGGCCGGGGCGGACGCGCCAACCGACGACGAAGCGTGTCCGCCCACCCGCGAGCCTCGGCGGGAACCCACGGTGCCCCCTCCGCCAAAAATGACGCTGGTGCTGACCGTGATGGCGCCGCGCCATCAGCTCTTTCATGGACCCCGAATCCAGGTCGTGGCCGAGGCGCTGCAATTCCGCTTGAATACCGAAGGGCTGTACGAGCTGTTCCCGGAGGCGGAAGCCGACGGCGTCCCGATCCTTGGCCTGGCCCATCTGCGCAAGCCCGGCTCGTTCGAGCCGCAAGCCTTGCCCGAGCTGCATACGCCAGGCCTGCTGCTGTTCATGAAGCTGCCCGGCCCGCTCGAGGAAATGAAGGCACTGGAGCTGCTGGTGGTCACCGCCGACCAACTGGCGCAGAAGTTGGGTGGGCTGATCTGCGACGAGCGCCGCAACCGGATGACCAACCGGGCGCTCGCGCACCTGCGCGACGAAGTCGCCGAACTGGAGCAACGGCGGCGGGCGTGGACACAGTCGCTCTGACGGCGCGAGGGCACCATGGCGTTTTCCACCGATCCACAACAGCGGGTCGCCTGGCTGCGCGAGCGACTCAACTGGCATGGCCACCGCTATTACGTGCTGGACGATCCGGAAATCCCCGACGTCGAGTATGACCGGCTGTTTCGGGAACTCCAGGAGCTGGAAACCGCTCATCCGGAACTGATCGCCGCCGATTCCCCGACCCAACGGGTGGGCGGCAAGCCGCTGGCGGCGTTCGTGCCGGTGCGGCATCGGGTTCCGATGCTGTCCATCCGCACCGAAACCGACACCGGCCCGGGCGGCGCGGTGGCCTTTGATGCCCAGGTGCGGCGCGAGTTGGGCCTGGGCGATGCCGCCGAACCGATCGAGTACGCCTGCGAGCTGAAATTTGACGGCTTGGCCATCAGCTTGCGTTATGAAAACGGGGTGCTGGCGCAGGCCGCCACCCGCGGCGACGGCGAGACCGGCGAGGATGTCACCCAGAACGTGCGCACCATCAAGAACGTGCCACTACGCCTGTTGGGCACCGCGCCCGAGGTGCTGGAAGTACGCGGCGAGGCGTACATGAGCCGCGCGGACTTCGAACGCTACAACGCCCGGCAACGCGCCGCAGGGTTGCCCACCCTGGTCAATCCTCGTAACGGCGCGGCGGGCAGCATCCGGCAACTCGACCCGAGTTTGGCCGCGAAACGGCCGCTGTCCTTTTTTGCCTACGGGTTGGGCGAGGTGCAAGGTTGGGAGATCCCGGCCACCCATGGCGCGATGCTCGATGCGCTGGCCACGCTGGGACTGCCGGTATGCGAAGAACGCACGGTGACGCGGGGTGCGGAGGGTCTGATCAATTTTCACCATGCCATCGCCGAGCAGCGCGATACGCTGCCCTTCGATATCGACGGGGTGGTGTACAAGGTCAACCGCCTCGACTGGCAACGGCAACTGGGTTTTCGCACCCGCGAACCGCGCTGGGCGGTGGCGCATAAATTCCCGGCTCAGGAAGAGCTGACCGTGGTCGAGGCCATCGAGGTACAGGTTGGCCGCACCGGCGCGATCACGCCGGTGGCGCGGCTCAATCCGGTGTTCGTCGGCGGTGTCACCGTCACCAATGCGACGTTGCACAACGCCGATGAGGTGGCGCGCAAGGATGTACGAGTAGGCGATACCGTTATCGTGCGTCGGGCCGGTGACGTCATTCCCGAAGTGGTCGGCGTGGTATTGGAGCGCCGCCCGCCTGATGCTCGACCGTTCGCGATGCCGGTAGCCTGTCCGGTGTGCGGGTCGAGGGTCATCCGCCCGGAAGGAGAAGCGATCGCCCGCTGCGTCGGCGGTCTATACTGCCGCGCCCAGCGCAAGGAGGCGATCCGTCATTTCGCCTCGCGCCGGGCGATGGATATCGACGGTTTGGGCGATAAGTTGGTGGAGCAACTGATCGAGCGGAGCCTGGTGCACGATCCCGCCGATTTATACGCGCTCGATGCGGCGGCGCTGGCCGATTTGGACCGAATGGGCGCCAAGTCCGCCGTCAATCTGATCGAGGCCCTGGCCCGCAGTAAGACCACCACGCTGGCGCGGTTCCTGTATTCGCTGGGAATCCGCGAGGTTGGAGAAGCCACGGCGCGAGCTTTGGAGCGGTATTTGGGTACGCTGGAAGCCCTGCTGGCGGCCGATGAAACCCGCTTGTTGCAAATACCGGACGTCGGTCCGGTGGCCGCCGCCGCCATTCGCGCCTTCTTTCAGGAGCCACACAACCAGGCGGTGATCGCCCGATTATTGGCCGCCGAAGTGCGGTGGCCGCCGCCGGCCGTGCAAGCCACCGCCGGCGAATCCCTGACCGGAAAAATCTTTGTTCTGACCGGTACCTTGGAGTCGCTGACCCGCGACCAGGCATCCGAACGGTTGCGGGCGCTGGGCGCCAAGGTGGCGGGCAGCGTGTCGAAGAAAACCGATTACGTGGTGGCGGGCCGCGACGCCGGTTCCAAATTGGACAAGGCGCGGGAATTGGGGGTGCAAGTGCTGGACGAGGCAGGGCTGCTGGAATTGCTGGAGAAATAGCAACCGGCAAACCGGCTGCTATCTCAAGGGTTTTACTCGGGCGGTTACTTCTTCTCGGCCTTGGCGGGTTCGGCCTTGGCGGGTTCGGCCGCGCTGACCTGGATTTCCTTGACTTCGATCTTGGCGCCGGCGCGCAGTTTTTCCAGATAGTCGTTCACCATCCGGCTCTGCAACATCTGAGCGATCTGTGGCCGCAGTTCGTCCAGGCTCGGCGGCTTGGCGTCGCGGACATCCTCCAGCAGGATGACGTGCCAGCCGAACGGCGTCTGCACCGGCACCTCGCTGTACTTGCCCTTTTCCATCTTGGCGACGGCTTGCGCGAACGGTGGCACCATCATGCTCGGCGTGAACCAGCCCAGATCGCCGCCGTTGGCCGCAGAACTGTCGCTGGATTTGGCCTTGGCCAGTTCGGCGAACTTATCGCCCTTCTTGAGTTCGGCGATGACCTCCTTGGCCTTGTCCTCGGAGTCCACGAGGATGTGGCTGGCCTTGTACTCCTTGCCCTTCATCGCCGCGACGGCGGTTTCGTACTCTTTCTTGATGGCGTCTTCGCTGGGGGTGTTCTCGCTCAGCATCCGCCGCACCACGGTGCTGGCCAGCAGGCTGCGCTGGATCATTTCCATCTGCTGCTTGATCTGCGGGTCGTTCTCCAGCTTCTGCTGGGTGGCTTCCTGCACCAGCAGTTCTTCCATGACCAGCTGGTCGACCAGCGACTTGCTGGCTTCCGGCGAATCCACCTTGGCCTTACCGCGCAATTGCTGGGCGTATTGATCGAAGGCGGCCTTGGAAATCGGCTTGCCGTTGACCACCGCGACGGGATCGGGGATGGTGAACTCGGCCGGCGGCGCGACCTGCGCGGTGGGCGCGGCGGGCGCGGCCTTGACGGCGGCGGGCGCGGCCTTGACGGCGGCGGCGGGCGTGGCGGATGCCGGTTCGGCTTTTTTGTCGTCGGCGGCCAGCGCCACGCCGGACAGTAGCAGGCTGGAAGATAGCGCCAGCAGCGGAAGAGTCAGCTTGTTCGGTTTATTCATTGGTTGTTTCCAGGGGTTGGGTCGTTTTCAGGGGAGGACTATTCAGCCGGGGTCGCGTACCTTGATGTTGATGCAAATCTTGCTCTGCTGGAGAAATCGCGGTCTTGATGCTCAAGGCGTGGATTTCCCGGCGCATCAGGTCGGCCACCGCCGCGTTGATGAGGCGGTGGCGCTGAATCAGGGTTTTGCCGGTAAAGGCCGATGAAACCATGTGGATGGTGAAATGGCCACCCTCGCGCGCACCGGCGTGACCGGCATGGGCGGCGCTGTCGTCGATGATTTGCAGGCGTTCGGGCGCCAGCGCGTCACGCAATCGTTCCTCGATCAAGGCGACGCGGTCGGTCATGCCGGCAGTACCTTGCGGAACGGGTAAATCTCGACCGCCGCGTACACGCCAGCGGCCACGTAGGGATCGGCGTCAGCCCAGGCACGGGCTTCTTCCATCGCGGCAAATTCCGCGACCACCAGACTGCCCTGAAAGCCGGCCGGGCCGGGGTCGGGGCTGTCGATGGCCGGCAACGGTCCGGCCAAAACCAGTCGGCCCTCGGCCAGCAGGGCGTTCAGGCGCTCCAGGTGGGCGGGACGCGCCGCCAACCGCTGGTCCAGTGTGCCGGGCACGTCGCGGCCGATGATGGCGTACAGCATGAATCAGGACTCCTTTGACGGGGCATCGTCGGTTTTGATGTGGCGGCTCATGTAGGCCGCCTGCGCCAGTACGAACACCAGGGTCAGGCCCAGCATCCCGAACAGCTTGAAGTTGACCCAGGTGTTTTCGTCGAACGTGAACGCCACATACAAATTGACCACACCCATGACGAAGAAAAAAATGGCCCACATAAACGTCAGGTTGATCCAGATTTGGGCCGGAAGTTCCATTTGGCCGCCCATCATCCGCTGCAACAGGGTTTGCTGGCCGACGAAACGGCTGCCGACAAAGGCCAGGGCGAACAGCCAGTTCACCACCGTGGGTTTCCATTTGACGAAGACCGGGTCGTGCAGGACCAGCGTCAGGCCGCCCAGCACCAGCACCAGTCCGGCGGTGAACAGCGGCAGTTTCTCGATCCGGCGCCGTCGCAGCCAGATCCAGCCGACCTGGGCCAGGGTGACGCCGATCAGCACGCCGGTGGCGACGTAGATATCCGCGAGCTTGTAGGCGACGAAGAACAGCAGGATGGGCAGAAAGTCGAACAGCAGTTTCATGCCGGCAGCGGGGTTCCATTGAGTGTGGGAAACGGCGGCGAGGGACAAAAAAAGAGACGGCTTTGCCGCCGCCATCTTGACCGGGCAACGCCAGACTGGCAAGTTGCCTGACCGATTATCATCCACAAATTGGAAATAGTAGGGCCATGAGCCGCGTTTTACAAATCCATCCCGCCAACCCGCAGCCGCGTTTGATCGCGCAGGCGGTCAGACAATTGCGCGAGGGTGACGTGATCGTCTATCCCACCGACTCCAGCTATGCGCTGGGTTGTCAACTGGGTGACAAGGCAGCAGCGGAACGCATCCGCGTCATCCGCCAGACCGACCGCCATCACAATTTCACTCTGGTCTGTCGCGATCTATCCGAAATCGCCACCTACGCCAAGGTGGACAACCAGCGCTACCGCTTGCTCAAAGCCGTCACGCCGGGGGCGTTTACCTTTATCTTGCAGGCTACCCACGAAGTGCCGCGCCGCTTGCAGCATCCCCGTCGGAAGACTATCGGCATCCGGGTGCCGGACAACGCCATTGTCAGCGCTCTGCTGGCGGAACTGGGCGAGCCGATCATGAGTTGCACACTGATCCTGCCCGGTGACGACTGGCCGCTGTCCGATCCCGAGGAGATCGAGGAGCATCTGGCCAACACGGTCGATCTGATCATCGACGGTGGCCCCGGCCAGCGCGAGCCGACCACCGTGCTTGATCTGACCGAAGAGACGCCGCAACTCATCCGTCAGGGGCTGGGCGACGCCAGCCCGTTTCTCTAGTCCGCACCCGGACAGGCTGCGTATAATCGGGCCATGCAAGAATTGACCACGGTTCAACTGCTCATCGTGCTGGCGCCGCCGCTGCTGCTGGCCGTCACCCTGCACGAAGTGGCGCACGGTTGGATGGCGCTGCGCTGCGGCGACACCACCGCCAAGGCCCAGGGTCGGCTCAGCCTCAATCCGTTGCGGCACATCGACCCGGTCGGTACCGTGCTGGTGCCGGGTTTGCTTTATTTCTTCGTCGGTTTCATCTTTGGTTGGGCCAAGCCGGTGCCGGTCAACTACCACCGCCTGCGCCAACCCAAGCGCGACATGGCGCTGGTGGCGCTGGCCGGGCCGGCGTCAAATCTGCTGATGGCGCTGGGCTGGGCGTTGGTGGCGCTGATGGGCCACGGTTTGCGGGATGCCCTGTCGTGGTTGGGCGAGCCGCTGCTGCTGATGGGAATTACCGGAATCGACGTCAACGTCATGTTGGGCGTGCTCAATCTGGTGCCGATTCCGCCGCTGGACGGTTCGCGGGTGCTGGCCGGCGTGCTGCCGGATCGCTTCGGTCTGGCCATGGCGCGGATCGAGCCCTATGGCCTGATCATTCTGGTGCTGTTGTTGGGGGCCGGCCTGTTCAACGTGCTGATGCCCATCGTCAACAGTATTCGCCACCTCATCCTGACCCTGTTCTCCTCCTTCTTCTAATCCCGAACCAAGAACCTCGCGGCCATCATGGAAATTACCCTTACCGGCATCACCACCACCGGCGCTCCGCATCTCGGTAACTACGTCGGCGCGATCCTGCCCGCCATCGAGGCCAGCCGCCGGCGGGACGTGCAATCGTTCTACTTCCTGGCCGACTATCACGCCCTGGTCAAATGTCAGGACCCGGCGCTGGTGCATCGCTCCCGGCTGGAAGTCGCCGCCACCTGGCTGGCGCTGGGACTGGATGTCGAGAACGTCATCTTCTACGCCCAGACCGATGTCCCGGAAATCCTGGAACTGACCTGGATCCTCACCTGCGTGACCGCCAAGGGCTTGATGAACCGCGCCCACGCCTACAAGGCGGCGGTGGCCGACAACGTGGCCGATCCCGACAAGGACCCCGACAAGGGCATCACCATGGGGCTGTTCTGCTACCCGATCCTGATGGCGGCCGACATTCTGATGTTCAAGGCCAGCAAGATCCCGGTGGGCAAGGACCAGATCCAGCATCTGGAAATGGCCCGCGACATCGCCGCCCGCTTCAATCACCTGTACGGCGAGCATTTCGTCTTGCCCGAGGCGGTGGTGGACGAGAAGGCTGCGATATTGGTCGGGCTGGACGGGCGCAAGATGAGCAAGAGCTACGGCAACACCATCCCGCTGTTCGAGCCGGAAAAAGCCTTGCGCAAGCTGATCATGCGGATCAAAACCAACTCGCTGCCGCCGGAAGCGCCGAAAGATCCCGATACCTGCACGCTGTTCCAGATCTACCAGTCCTTTGCCACGGCGGAGGAAGCGGCGGCGATACGCGCCCGCTACGCTCGGGGTATCGGCTGGGGCGAAATGAAGCAGTTTCTGTTCGAATATCTGAACGCCCGGCTGAGCGAACCGCGCCAGCACTACCTGGAGTTGTTGCAGGCGCCCGCTCACATCGAGCAGATCCTCAAGCGCGGCGCGGCGCGGGCGCGCGAACACAGCGCGCCATTTTTGCAGGAGCTGCGGCGCGCGGTCGGCATCTTGCCACTGGATCAAAGGTAGAGACACGGATGCCGCGCCCCGGTGGATCGCCGCCGATCCCCTGTTGAATGGACGCCATCATCCAGCCGCCGCTCGCCCGAGTCGGCGGCGAACCCTACACGCAGTTGCCGCAGGATCTCTATATCCCGCCGGACGCCCTGGAAGTTTTCCTGGAAACCTTCGAGGGGCCGCTGGATTTACTGCTGTATTTGATCCGACGGCAGAATCTCAACATCCTGGATATCCCCATCGCCGACGTCACCCGGCAGTACATGGACTATCTGGCGCTGATGCGGGAGCTGCGGCTGGAACTGGCGGCGGAGTATCTGCTGATGGCGGCCTGGCTGGCGGAGATCAAATCGCGCCTGCTGCTGCCGAAGCCGACCCTGGCCGAGGCGGAGGAAGAAGACCCGCGCGCCGAACTGGTGCGCCGCCTGCGGGAGTACGAACGCTTTCAGCAGGCGGCCAGGGTGCTGGATGCCTTGCCGCGACTGGAGCGCGAAATCTTCGTTGCCAGCGCCGAACCGCCCGGCCGGGACACCGTTCGCCCGCCGCCGCCAGTCAATCTGGCCGATCTGCTGAATGCGCTGCGCGAGGTGCTGGCCCGCGCCGAGCTGTTCGGCCACCATCCGATCCAGCGTGAAACCTTGTCGGTGCGCGAACGGATGAGCCAGGTGCTGGAGCGGCTGGATACGCTGCGGTTCACCGCCTTCACCGAACTGTTCCGGCCGGAAGAGGGCCGGATGGGTATCGTGGTGACGTTTCTGGCGGTGCTGGAGCTGTTGCGCGAGGCGGTGCTGGAACTGGTGCAGTCCGAGCCGTTCGCGCCGATCTATCTCCGCCGGCAAGGTTGATCGAACGCGATGCCGGAATTGAAAACCATCCTGGAAGCAGTGTTGCTGGCCGCTGGCGAACCGCTGTCGCCAGAGCGGCTGCTGGGAGTTTTTCCGGAGGCGGAACGGCCCGAGCGGGAAGCGCTGCGCGCCGCGCTGGCCGAATTGGCCGCCGATTATGCCGGGCGCGGGCTGGAGCTGATCGAGGTCGCCGGCGGCTTCCGCATACAGGTGCCCGGCGCGTTTTCGCCCTGGGTGTCGCGGCTGTGGGAAGAACGGGCCGCCACCTACTCGCGCGCGCTGTTGGAAACCCTGGCGCTGGTGGCCTACCGCCAGCCGGTCACCCGTGGCGAGATCGAGGAAGTGCGTGGCGTCAGCGTGAGCAGCAGCATCATGAAAACCCTCCAGGAACACGACTGGATCAAGGTGGTTGGTCACCGCGAGGTGCCCGGTCGTCCGGCCCTGTACGCCACCACCCGCACCTTCCTGGATTATTTCAACCTTAAGAGCCTGAGCGAGCTGCCGCCGTTGGTGGCCCCGCGCGATCTGGACGTGATTGGCGCCGAGTTGGATCGGCGCATTGCCGTCCCGCCCTCGGACTCCACCACCTTAACGGAACCGCCCGATGGCTGAACGTTTGCAGAAATTTCTCGCCCGCATGGGACTGGGCTCCCGCCGCCAGATCGAGGATTGGATTCGCCAGGGCCGCATCACCGTGAACGGCGTGCCGGCACAACTGGGCGCATCGGTCAACGGCGCTGAGAAGATCGGGATCGACGGCAAGCTGATTCAGGTGCGGGCCTTCGGCCAGCAGCGGCGGGTGCTGGCCTATTACAAGCCGGTCGGCGAGATCGCCAGCCGTCACGACCCCGAAGGCCGGACGACGATCTTCGAGCATCTACCGCCCTTGCGCGATGGACGTTGGATCGTGGTGGGCCGGCTCGACCTCACCACCCAGGGATTGCTGCTGGTGACCAACGACGGCGAACTGGCCAACCGACTGATGCATCCTTCGTCCCAAGTCGAGCGGGAATACGCGGTGCGGGTGTTGGGCGAGGTGACGCCGGACATGCTCAAGCGCTTGCGGGAAGGCGTGCCGCTGGAGGATGGACTGGCGCGTTTCGATGAGATTCGGGAAGCGGGCGGCGAGGGCGTGAACCACTGGTATCATGTGATCTTGCGGGAGGGGCGCAACCGCGAGGTGCGGCGGTTGTGGGAATCGCAGGGCGTCACGGTCAGCCGATTGACCCGAGTGCGTTTCGGGCCGGTGACCTTGCGACGGGGCCTGTATCCGGGACACTGGGATGAACTGGACGAGGCGCGGATGGCAGAGTTGCTGCAAGCCGCAGGTTATGCGCCCCGGCCTGTTCCCAAACCGGAACCGCGTCGACCCCCAACCTCCGGACGAATCTGGCCGGATCGACCGCGCGGCGGTGGACGTGGCCCGGCGTCCGGTCCGCGTCGACCGCCGAAACCGGAGCGGTTTGACCGGTGATGCGTCGGCGCGCGCTGGCTTCGCTCGATAGCCAGTGATGCACCGGCCACGCCTGGTTGTCTTGCTCTGGTAGTGTTCCAGACATGGATGTGCTATATTTCTCATTTTGAATCCGCTTGGGTATTTTTAATCTTTTTAAGGAGTTTCAATATGGTTTTAATTCCTGTCCTTTGCCCCGGCTGTGGTCATGATAAAATCTCAAAACGTGGGAAAACAGAGAACGGAAAACAACGTTATTTTTGTCATTATCCAGAATGCTCAATCAAGACGTTTATTTTAGACTACGATTCATTGTACAGGACAAAAATAACTTACTGAAAATTAAGATAAAAGATAACAGC
>JAPUDV010000107.1 GCA_027492875.1 Candidatus Competibacteraceae bacterium
AACACGTCGGCCAAATAGGCAATGATGGCGGCGCATTCCGTGACCACTCTCCCCTGGTGCACGATCGCCGGCACCTTGCCCATCGGGTTGATATCGGTGTACGGCGGCGTTTTCATCTGAAGACCGTATTGCACGATTTCGGTTTGATAAGGCGCTTCGCACTCTTCCAGCATCCAGCGCACGATACGGCCACGACTTTGTGGATGGGTATAGAAAACCAGGTCAGACATGGTGAGCCCCTTGCAATGTTGAGGTGGATTCGATCAAAACGGGCTGCTGGAGGTAGACATCGATGCTCCGCCGACAAGCCTGCATTGACGGCGGTGACACGATGGACCGACGGTGGTTGCACCGGGCTCTGCTGGCGCCCACACGCTGGCTGCCGACCGGAGGGTGATACGACGCGACGGGGTCATTGCTCATGCGTGTCGGTCTGCAGGCTCCGCTCGGAGGCGATCCGGGGCAGGATGAGGACGAACGCGACCCCTTTGCCCGCGTCGCTGAATCCGCGAATCGTTCCTCCGAGCACCCCGGTGACCAGGTTATAGACAATGTACAAACCCAGGCCGCTGCCACCTTGGCCCAGCCGGGTGGTGAAGAACGGCTCGAAGATACGATGGAGTATCCCATCGGGGATGCCGACGCCGTCGTCCGTGTAGTCGATCTGCACGCGATCGCCATCGAGCGGCGCGGCCCGGACGCGGATCAGCCCGGCCTCGATCCCGGCAAAGCCATGCGCCAGGGAGTTGCCGATCAGGTTGGCGAGTACCTGCTCCAACGGGCCCGGATAGCTGTCCAACTCCAGCTCGCGGGGGATGTCCAGCTCGATACGGTGGGCGGTGCGCTTCAGTTGGGGTTGCAGCGTGACCAGCAATTCCTCGACGGTCTGGCGCAGGTCGAAGCGGCGGCGGCGGGCGCTGACCTGGTCCACCGCGACCTGCTTGAAATTGCTGATCAGGTCGGCGGCGCGGGCGGCGTTGCGCTCCAGCAGCTCGACCCCTTCTCGGCTTCGCTCCAGGAAAGTCGCCACCTGGGAGCGGCGCAGGGCCCCGGCGTCTACAGCGGCGGCGAAGTTGCGTACTTCCGTGCCCAGGCTGCTGGCGACGACGCGGGCGTTGCCCAGCGGGGTGTTGAGCTCGTGGGCCATGCCGGCCACCAGCTGGCCCAGCGCGGCCAGTTTCTCGGCTTGCACCAGTTGCTCCATCGCCTGGCGCAATTCGGCGGTACGTTCGGTGACCAACTCTTCCAGGTGCTCCCGGTGCCGTTCCAGTTCGTCCTCCGCCCGCTTGCGCTCGGTGATGTTTATGTGCTGAACGATCGCGTGGATCACTCGCTTCTGGGCATCCAGGACGGGGGAGATCGTCACCTCCAAAATGACCTGCGTTACTCCTCTTGATTGCAGCAGCCGAAGCTGGGAACTGTCATAGCGGATAGTGAACCAGACCTTCTCGCCCTGTTCAAAGACCCGCTTCACCAGTGGCATCGCCCCTTGTTGCTCAACAATACTATCCTCAAAAATGTTGTACTTCCCGACCAGATCCTCGTCGGCGAGGTGAAGCATGTCCCGACAGGCCTGGTTCATCCGAATCAGGACGCCTCTGTCGTCAGAAACCCACATCGAATGGGGGCTGTGCTCGATGACGGCTTCCAGGAATGCTTCTGAAGTGCGCAGGGCTTCTTCCGCCCGCTTGCGTTCGGTAATGTCGTAGATGAGGGACAACAGAACGCCTTGTTCGCCCAGCCGGACGGTTTCCGCCGACCATAGCGCTTCCAGAATAGCGCCCGTCTTGGTCCGAAAGCGCACCGGCGCATTCTGGAAAGACCCGTCCGCGCGAAGTTGCGCAATCATCCGATCACGCATCCCTGGATCGGCCCAGATGTCCAGTTCGATGGAGGTGTGGCCGATGGTCTCCTCGCGGGTATGGCCCAACATCTTCAGCCATTGCTCGTTGACGTCGAGGAACTGGCCGGTTTCGATGATGGAGATCACCATCGGCGCCGGGCTGGCGCGGAAGGCCTTGGCGAAGCGCTCCTCGCTTTCCTTGAGCGACTTGAGCAGCAGATGACCGGAGAGCGCATCGCTCACCCGCTCGGCGATGGTCTGGAACAGCCGTTGCTCCACGTCGGTCCAGCGCCGGTCGTAGGCGCACTGGTGGACGCCCAACACCCACGGCGGACCCAGTTGCGGTCGAAGCGCAACCGTCATCTGGCTACGGACGCCACTGCGGCGAGCGAGGTCCGGCGCTTCGGGCGCACTGGCAAAGTCGGAAAGCGTCGGTCCATCGTGGCGCAACGTCCGGCGGAGATCGCGCCTGAAAGCGTCGTCCGGGACGATTTCAACGCCGTCCGGGGTGATTTCGGCGCCGGACGCGAACACGCCAGGCCACTCGGGCCGGGTCGCCTCGATCCGAATGTGGAAGCTGGCGGCATCGGGGTCGCAGGGATGGAGGAAAAAAGCGCGGTCGGCCTGGAAGATGTCCAGAAGCATGGCGGCCAGTTCGGCCAGGAGATCGGCGTCCCGTTCCGGTCGTGCGAGGATGCGCGAAATCCGGTCCAGGTTCTCCAGAAAGCGCGCATTGTCGCGCAAAGCCCGGTCGGACTCGATATGTTGCAGGGTATGAGCGATGATCTCCGCCACCATGCGCAACAAACGGGCGTCTTCCTCCCGCCATACCCGTTCGGCGGTCACGGCGTCGAAGCCGATGAAACCGCGCAATTTCCCGCTCCAGCTCACGGCAACGCAGATCAGCGCGCGGACGCCGCCTTCCAGCAGAATCGGCTTGAAGGCGGTATCGTCCGGCAACCTGGCCGTCTGAATTTCTACCACCTCGCTTTGCAACAGGTCGTAGAAAGGCTGGTAGTCCGCCGTCGGCAGATTTTGCAGATCCGGCATTTGGGGATGGATGCCCTGAGCGCACCACTCATGGGTGTTGCTCATGGTCAGGCCATCCGGCGCGATCAGGAAAAGATAGCTGCGGTCGACCTGGATCAAGCGACCGATGCGCTCCAATGTCCAGTTGACGCGGGCAGCAAAATCTTCCCAGCCGGGCTTGATCATCAGCGCCGAGATTTCGGCCACCGCCTGTTCCAAATCCAGGTGATAGCGCAATTGGGTTTCGGCGGCTTTGCGGTCGGTGATATCGAGATGATAAATGACAACGTGAGTGATAGTGCCGGTGGCGTCCCTGACGGGAAAGACCGTGGAATCCAGGTCTAAACAAGCCGCTGGGAGCGTCGGCGACTGGGCTTGAAATCGCGTCGAGTCGTAGCGACTTTGAAACCGAACCGTTTCCCCAAGATGGAATACCCGTTCAAGCAACGGTAAATAGCCCTGCTCCCGCAGTTGTTCATCCTGAAACAGGTTGTACTGCCCCACCAATCTCTCATCCTCGACCTGAAACAGATCGCGAGAGGCCTGGTTTTGTCGAATCAATGTTCCCGCTGTGTCGCAGACCACGATCGGAAGCGGACTCTGCGTGATGACGCTGTTCAGAAACGCCTCGGACGCCCGCAGCGCCTCTTCAGCGTGCTTTTTCTCAGTAATGTCGTAAACAAGAGATAACAAGACCTTCTGCTCGCCCAGCCGGAGGATTTCCGCCGAATACAGCGCCTGTCGAATCTCGCCGGTTCGGGTTCGAATGCGCACCGGCGTTTCCCGCAAAGATCCATCCGCGCGAAGTTGCGCGATCAGCCGTTCGCGCGTTCCCGGATCGGCCCAGATGCCAAGTTCCGTGGAGGTGTGGCCGATGATCTGTTCGCGGCTATCGTCGAACATGCGCAGCTGCTGCGCGTTGATGTCGAGGAAGCGGCCGGTTTCGATCTCGGTGATGGCCATCGGGGCTGGGCTGGCGTGGAATGCCGTAGCGAAGCGCTCCTCACTCTCCCGCAGCGCCTCCTCGGCCCGTTTCTGCTCGGTGATATCGCGGGCGAAGGCGAAGTTGTATTCTTTTCCGTCAACCGCGATGTAATTAGCCGCCACCTCGACCGGAAACCGCGAGCCGTCCTTGCGCCGATGCCACGTTTCGAACGTGAACGAACCGACCGACCGCAAGCGCCGCCACAATTCCGCTCGTTGCTCTTTGGGAAACTCCGGATCGAACTTTGTGATCCTGGCCCCAATCATCTCGTCCCGGCTGTAACCGAGTGAGCGGCAAGCCTGCTCGTTGACGTAGACGAGCGTTCCTTCGGCATCGAACCAAAATACCCCGACCGAAACCCGGTCGACGGCGATCTGGGTCAGCCGTAACGCCTCCTCCGCACGTTTGCGCTCAGTGATGTTCAGATGGGTGCCCACTATGCGCAGCGGTCGGCCAGCCGCATCCCACTCCACGACCTTACCCATGGACAGCACCCAAATCCAGTCGCCGCAGCGGGTGCGCAGGCGAAACTCGGCCCGGTAGTCGCGTCGCTTGCCGGTCACGCAATCCTCGAAGAGATGCAACATCTCCTCGCAGTCTTCGGGGTGCAGCCAACTCGCCCATATCGCCGGCGACAGTTCCAGTTCGGACGGTTCGTAACCCAGCATCCGGGAGTATTCGTCGCTGAAAACTGTCTGGCCGGTGGCGATGTTCAGGTCGTACAGGCCCTGGCCGGAGACCTCCAGCGCCAAGGCAAGGCGTTCCTCGCTCTCGCGCAGGGCGGTTTCTGTTTGCCGCTGTGGAGTGAGCGGGTAGACCAGGGCGCAGTTGTATTCGCGGCCGTCGAGTTCGAGGTAATGGGCAAAAACCTCGACCGGAGACTGCGAACCGTCCCGACTGCGATGGGTGGTTTGGAAGTGGAGGGTTTTAGCCTGACGCAATTCTTGCCAATGCTCGGACCAGCGTTCGCAGGGGAAGCCGGGATCGACATCCCATAGCGCCAGCCTCTGGAGTGCTTGCCGACTATAGCCAAGCGCGTGACAGGCTGGCTCGTTGGCGTCGACAAAACGGCCCTCTGGATTGATCCAGAACAACAGGGCGTTCGCAACCTGGGCGGTGGTGAACGGGTTCAATAGCGGTGTCTCTGGGGTTAGCTTACGCGCGGGGCTGGGATCGGGAGGGCCGGCGCGACGGTCGGCAGGATGAGGTCGAAGGCGACGCCAAGGCCGGGTGGGTTCTGAACTTGAACCGTGCCGCCCAGCACGCCCGTCACCAAATTATAGACGATGTACAGCCCCAGCCCACTGCCGCCGCCACCCAGCTTGGTGGTGAAGAACGGCTCGAAGATGCGGTTTCGTATCGTTTCCGGGATGCCCGCGCCGTCGTCGCCGTAGCGTAACCGGATGCGGCCGGCGTCCAGCGGGGCGGCTTCGATCCGAATGCAGCCCGCCTCTTTCCCGGCGAAACCGTGGATCAGGGAGTTGCCGATTAGGTTGGCGATGACTTGTTCCAGCGGGCCGGGGTAGCTGTCCAGCTCCAGGTCGGGGGGAATCTCCCGCTCGATCCGGTGGGCGGTGCGCTTGAACTGGGGCCGCAGGGTGATCAGCACTTCCTCGACGGTCTGGCGCAGGTTGAAGCGGCGGCGGCGGGTGCTGGTCTGATCGACCGCCACCTGCTTGAAGTGGCTGATCAAATCGGCGGCGCGGGCGGTGTTGCGTTCCAGCAGGTCGACCCCTTCTCGGCTTCGCTCCAGGAAAGTCGCCACCTGGGAGCGGCGCAGGGCCCCGGCGTCTACAGCGGCGGCGAAGTTGCGTACTTCCGTGCCCAGGCTGCTGGCGACGACGCGGGCGTTGCCCAGCGGGGTGTTGAGTTCGTGGGCTACGCCCGCCACCAAACTCCCCAGCGCGGCCAGCTTTTCCGATTGCACCAGTTGGACCATGGCTTGGCGTAATTCGGCGGTGCGCTCGGTCACGAGTTCTTCCAGGCGACCCCGGTGCCGCTGCAATTCTTCTTCGGCTCGTTTGCGCTCGGTGATGTCTACTGCCATACCGAGAATGGCCCGCTCCCCGGTTTCTGCGAAATCAAAGGGAATCTTGGTGGTCTGCAGGTATCGGGTAAGGCCGTCGGTCCCAAGAAAACTCTCTTCAGGAATGAATACCGGCGCCCCTGTATCTATGACCCGCCTGTCATCCAGCAACATCCGGGAAATCTCTTCCTTGTCTGAATGGACTTCAGAGTGCAGCCGTCCTGTCAAAGCCTCCACACTCATGCCGTAATTCCGGGCATTCGCCTGATTGACCATCAGGAATCTTCCGTCGACATCTTTCAGCCACAGCATTTCCGGCATCAGATCGATGATCTGGCGCAGTCCCATTCTGTGTCTCTCCAAAGCCTTTTCGGCCCGCTTGCGCTCGGTAATGTCCCTCCAGGCATTGTGGAGCATGGTCTTTCCCTGGATCGTGATGGGCAAGAGCGACACCTCGATGATGAACTCGCCGCCCTCGGCGTTGACGCAAGTCCACTCGAACCGATGCAATCCCTTGCTGTAGGCCAGCGCGACCATCTCCGGCGCGGCGTCCGCAGAGCGCCGCCCGTCAGGCTGGAACTCCGGCGAAATCCGGCTCGGTGACAGGCGAAGAAACTGCTCGCGCGTCATCTTGAGAAGGTCGAGCGCCGCCTGGTTGCATTCAACGAAGACGCCCGTGTCGTCGATCAGGAGGATGCCATCGGAGGAGCTCTCGAAGAGCTTCCTGAAGGTGGCCTCGCTTTCCTGCAGAGCGTGTTCAGCCTGCTTGCGCGTCGTGATGTCGCGCTCGATAGCCAGGATGCATTCTTTGCCTGCGATAGTTGCTCGCCTAAGGCTGACTTCGCTCCAGAAAAAGTGACCGTCCTTGTGCTTGCAGTGCCACTCGAAGAGCTGGGGCTCCCCGACCACAGCCTTTCTTATAAACTCCGCGGCCTTTTCCAGCGTGAAGGGTGGAACGCCCGAGCGGACATCTTCCACGCTCAAATCCAGTGCTTCCCTGACCGAGTAACCAAACATCTCCGTGACTTTATGGTTAACGTCGAGAAGACCGAAGGTCTCGATATCGTGGATCCAAATGACGTCGTTGATGGCGTTGAATATCTCGCGGTAAGTTGCCTCCGAAAGCTTAAGCGCCTCCTCCACCCGCCTGCGCTCGGTGATGTCTTCAATAACAACGCAGATGCGATCCGGAGTATCCCAGGGTCGATAGGCATTGCACGCATAAAGACCCTGAGTCGGGGCGCGATGGATCTCAAAGGCTTTGGGATTGCCGGTAATCGCCACCTCATTGTGAATATCAAACCAGCCTGGCTCCACCCCAGGCCAGACTTCCAATACGGTCCTCCCCTGAATGGCTTCCAGCTTTAACCCTGAAAGCCGTTCATAGGCGTCATTGACATACACATAGCGAGAGTCGACTACATGACCATCCTGATCAAAAACCGATTCGTACACCACAAAAGCGGTGAACATGCTCTTCATGAGCCACTGTATTTCGTTCGCCTGTTGTTGTAGTGCTGCTTCAATCCGTTTGCGCTCGGTGATGTCCCGCCAGGCAGTGTGGAGCATGGTCTTGCCCTGGATCGTGATGGGCAAGAGCGATACGTCGAGGATGAACTCGCCGCCCTCGGCGTTGACGCAGGTCCACTCGAACCGATGCAGTCCCTTGCTGTAGGCCAACGCGATCATCTCCGGCGCGGCGTCCGCAGAGCGCTGCCCGTCAGGCTGGAACTCCGGCGAAATCCGGCTCGGCGACGGGCGAAGAAACTGCTCGCGCGTCATCTTGAGAAGGTCGAGCGCCGCCTGGTTACATTCAACGAAGACGCCCGTGTCGTCGATCAGGAGGATGCCATCGGAGGAGTCCGA